>NZ_CEWCAA010000052.1:0-15257 GCF_982429025.1 Enorma sp. | reverse complement strand
CACCACGGCAACCCGCGGCGCATCCTTGGAAGCCGGCTCAAACCGGCGCGGACCACCGTGTGCCCATTCCCAATCGGAAATGGCGCGTTCGTTGTCGTGGATGGTCGTGGGCTCGTCGCTCACCCTGCCAAGGTTGCACGCAGCCTCGCAAAGGGCCGGGCACACACGGCTCGTGAACTCCGGCAAGGGCGAGGTCAGCGCCAGCCGCTCGACTGCATCTGCCCATCGTCCGCGATACACGAGCTCGTTCCACTCCGGGATGAGGTTGTGGAGCGGGCAGCCGCTTGGGCGAGCGCTGCCAAACGCACCGCCCATCTGGCAAAACGCAACCCCGCACATCATGCAGCGGCTCGCCTGTCGGCGCTGGGCATCTTCATCGAGGTTCACATAGAGCTCGTTGTAGTCGTGAACGCGCTCGCGCACCGGGCGCAGCGCATGCACCTCGCGATCCCGCTCAAGAAATGCTCCGGGCTTCCCCATCGATATCCCCTCTCAAACCTTATCGACTGCGGGCAATCCGCCCCGCATCAAATCCGTCCCCTTGTGACGTCCCCTTGTGGCCGAAAACGGTCAAAATGAACCCGTCCCATAATGACCGGCCAAAAACGGTCAAAACAAACACGTCCCATAATGACCGCGCTACGCCGTGATGGCCTCGAAAGCCTCCTCCAACGCTTGCTCATGCGTGGCGCCCCGGCGCTCGGCCTCCTCCACGATCTTCATCGCGCGCTCGTAATCGGTGGGAATCACCTTGACGAAGCGCCTCGACGCCGTGGCGAACTGGTAGAGCAGCTTGATGCCGCGCGGACTCGCCGTATAGCGGACGTGCTCCTCGATGAGCGCGCGAATCTGCTCGAGCTCGGCCTCCGATGGCGTGCAGAGCCGCACCATCTCGGTATTGCAGCGGGCGGCGAGCGTGCGACGCTCGTCATACACATAGGCGACGCCGCCCGTCATGCCCGCAGCAAAATTCTGCCCGACCTCGCCTAGGATGAGCGCGCAGCCGCCCGTCATGTACTCGCACCCGTGTGCGCCCACGCCCTCCACCACGAGCGTCGCACCGGAGTTGCGCACGCCGAAGCGCTGGCCGGCGAGGCCGTTCGCAAAGCCGCGCCCTCCGGTTGCGCCATAGAAGGCCACGTTGCCCACGATGATGTTCTCGTCGAACTTGAACGTCGCGCCCTCCGGAGGACGGACCGAGACGACGCCTCCCGAGAGCCCCTTGCCAAAGTAGTCGTTCGCATCGCCGCGAACGTTGAGCGTGACGCCCGCTGGCAGGAAGGCTCCGAAGCTCTGCCCGGCAGAGCCGTCGCAATCTATGGTGATGGCGCCGTCCGGCAACCCTTCGGGATGGGCCTTCGTGACCTCGTGGCCCAGAAGCGTGCCCACGCAGCGGTTGACGTTGGCAATGTCCGCGCGGAAGTGCACCGGGCGCAGGTGCGCGCGGGCATCCTGCGTATACGGCACGAAGAGCGTCGCGTCGAGCGTGCGCTCCACCCCTTGGTCCGCGGCCATAGCGGGCAGGTAATGCGGGGCGTCGGCGCCCGGGATATCCGCGCCGAACTCGCACACCGCGGGCGCGAGCACCGGAGCAAGGTCGATGAGCCCGGCCTTCCAATTGCCCGGCGCCTCAACCTGGCGCAGGCACTCCACATGGCCCACCATCTCGTCTACCGTGGCGAAACCAAGCCGGGCCATGACCTCGCGCAGCTGCTCGGCCACGAAAAGCATGAAGCGCTCCACGTGCTCCGGCTTGCCCGCGAAGCCCCGGCGCAGGCGGCAGTTCTGCGTGGCGATGCCCGCAGGGCAGGTGTCCTGCTGGCAGTCGCGCTGCATGAGGCAGCCCATGGCGATAAGCGGCATGGTGGCGAAACCGAACTCCTCGGCACCCAAAAGGCACGCGACCGCAACGTCGGTGCCATCCATGAGCTTGCCATCGGCCTCGAGCACCACGCGCGAACGCAGACCGTTGCGCACGAGCGTCTGCTGCGCTTCCGCGAGGCCGAGCTCGAGCGGCAGGCCCGCGTGCCAGATGGAATCGCGCGGAGCGGCACCCGAGCCCCCGTTGTGGCCCGAGATAAGGATCTTGTCGGCCGCACCCTTGGCCACACCGGTCGCGATGGTGCCCACGCCGGCCTCGCTCACCAGCTTCACGCTCACGCGCGCACCGGGATTGGCGCACTTGAGGTCGAAGATGAGCTCCGCCAGGTCCTCGATCGAATAGATATCGTGGTGCGGCGGCGGGCTGATGAGGCCGATGCCGGGGGTCGACCTACGCACCTCGGCTACCCAAGGGTAGACTTTCTTGCCAGGCAGGTGCCCGCCCTCACCGGGCTTGGCGCCCTGAGCCATCTTGATCTGGATCTCCGTCGCCGAGCACAGGTAGCGGCTCGTCACGCCGAAACGCCCCGAGGCCACCTGCTTGATAGCCGAGTTCTTCGAATCGCCGTTGGCGAGCGGGGTCTCGCGGCGCGGGTCCTCGCCGCCCTCGCCGGAGTTCGAGCGGCCGTGCAGGCGGTTCATGGCGATCGCCATGCATTCATGCGCTTCTTGGGAGATAGACCCGAACGACATGGCGCCGGTGTTAAAGCGGCGCACGATCGAGCGAGCGCTCTCGACCTCGTCAAGCGAGAGGGGCGCGCGGGCACCCGCATCGAAATCGAGCAGGTCGCGCAGGCGCACCGGGCGCCCGGGCACGTGCAGCCGTTCGCTATAGGAACGGAAGAGCTCGTAGCTGTCCTCGCGGCAAGCGCGCTGAAGCGTGTAGATGACCTGCGGGTCGATGAGATGCTCCTCGCCGCCGAGCGGCCGCCACTTGGTGAGGCCCAAGGTGGGCAGCTGGCCGGGCGCGGGGCTCTTCTCGGTTGCAAGCGCCTCGTCGTAGCGTTGGCGCAGCTCGCGCTCCACCGCTTCCGCGTCGAGCCCTCCCACGCGGCTCACCGTACCGGTGAAGTAGCGGTCGATGAACGCGGGCGCAAGGCCCACCGCTTCAAAGATCTGGGCGGAGTGGTAGCTCTGCACCGTGGAAATGCCCATCTTGGACATGATCGAGACGATGCCCGCCGTCGCCGCGCGGTTGAAGTTCGCCACGCCCTCTGCAGCCGTGAGCGCACGCCCATCCTTGGCGGTAAGGTCGCCCGCGTCCGCAAGGCGTCCGATCACCGCATGGGCGGCATACGGGTAGATGCCGCTCGCCGAGTACCCCACGAGCGCCGCGAAGTCGTGCGCGCTGACGGCGTCACCGCATTCCACCACGAGGTCCGCGAACGTGCGCACGCCCGCCCGGATGAGGTGGTTGTGAACAGCCGAGACCGCAAGAAGCGATGGGATGGGAACCTCGCCCTCCCCTGCTCGGTCCGAAAGCACGACGATGTTCACGCCATCGCGCACCGCAGCCTCTACCTCGCGCGCCAAGCGGTCGAGCGCCTCCTCGAGGGCGCAGGCCCCGGTGGGCGCCGCGTTGGCGCTGCCGAGCACCTCGCCCGCGCCACGCTGCGCCCCGCGGCCATACACGAAGACGGCGCGGAAGCGCTGGGCACGGAACCCCACGCGGTCGATGGCGCAAATGCTCTCGAACTCTTCGCGCGTAAGCAGCGGCCGTTGCAAGCGCACGAGCTGGCAGGATGCGCGCGAGTCTTCGAGCAGGTTGCCGTGGTTGCCCAGATAGAGCACCGTCGAGGTCACGAAGCTCTCGCGCAAAGCGTCGATCGGCGGGTTCGTTACCTGGGCGAAGAGCTCGTAGAAGTAATCGAAGAAGGACCGGTTCTTCTTGGAGAGGCATGCAAGCGGCGCGTCGATGCCCATCGAGGCGAGCGGGGTCGCACCCGTGCATGCCATGGGGCGCAGCACCTCGTCCACGTCGTCCCAATGGTAGCCGAGCTTCACGAGGCGCACCGTCTCGGGCACGGCGGCATCCTCGGCAATCGGCGCGCGCTCAGCCGAAGGAGCCGCGAGGTCGCGGACGTCGATCGTTTCCTCGGCGATCCAGTCGCGATACGGCTTCTCCTTGGCGAACGCGCCGCGGAGCTCGTCGTTATAAACCACGCGGCCCGCCGCCATATCGACCTCGAGCATCTCTCCCGGCCCCAAGCAGCCCGCGGTGAGCACGTTGGATGGATCGACCTCGATGGTGCCGACCTCGCTCGAAAGCAGGAACCGGTCATCGCGCGTCACGTAGTAGCGAGCCGGACGCAACCCGTTGCGGTCGAGCGCGGCACCGAGCGTGCGGCCATCCGTGAAAGCAATGGCAGCAGGCCCGTCCCACGGCTCCATGAGCATCGACTGGTAGGCGTCGTAGGCGCGACGCTCCGCCCCAAGCGCTTCGTTGTGGTCCCATGGCTCAGGAAGGAGCATACTCACCGCACGGGAGAGCGGGCGGCCGTTCATGACGAGGAACTCCAGCACGTTGTCGAGAATCGCGGAATCGGAGCCCTCGCGGTTGATGATGGGGAGCACCCGTGCAAGATCGCCCTGCAAAAGCGGCGAGTAGAGGTTGGGCTCCCGAGCCCGAATCCAGTTGACGTTGCCCTTCAAGGTGTTGATCTCGCCGTTATGAATGATGATCCGGTTAGGGTGAGCCCGCTCCCAACTGGGTGTGGTGTTGGTGGAGTAGCGCGAGTGCACGAGCGCCACGGCGGTCTTGACGGCGGCGTCGTTGAGATCGATGAAGAACCGGCGCATCTGCGTGGCAACGAGCATGCCCTTGTAGACGATGGTGCGGCTCGACATGCTGCAGATGTAGAAGATCTTGCCCTGGAGCGCATGCTCCACGTCACCCGCCTTCTCGATGGCGCGACGACACACGTAGAGCCGCCGTTCGAAGGCGTCCCCCGGCTCCGTTCCCTCGGGCAGGCCGAGGAACGCCTGGAGGATCGTGGGCATGCATGCACGCGCCGTGTTGCCGAGGTCGTGCGGGTCAACGGGGACCTCGCGCCAGAAGAGCACGGGAACGCCGCAAGCCGCGCAACCATCCTCGAAGACGCGCCGCGCATCGCGCACGCCCTGCTCATCCTGCGGGAAGAAGAGCATGGCCACGGCGTAGCGTCCCTCATCGGGAAGGATGTGGCCGCACTTCTGAGCCTCCTTGCGGAAGAAGTGGTGCGGCACCTGGAAGAGGATGCCCGCACCGTCGCCGGTGTTCTTCTCGAGGCCCGTGCCCCCGCGATGCTCGAGGTTCACGAGCACCGAGAGCGCGTCGTCGAGCATCTGGTGCGACCGCTCTCCCGTGATACTCGCCAGCGCACCGATGCCGCATGCATCGTGCTCGAACTCAGGGCGATAAAGGCCGCTTTCCGCGGCGTTCGATAGGGTGGCTGTATGGCACGTGGGCATGGCGACCCTCCCGGTTCTGCATGGATCGAAAAGCGCAGGGCAAGCCGGCGCGTCGTGGCATCATACGGCGCGCGCGTTGCGCAACCGTTGCGCCGGCGTTTCGACCATGTTTCGAAACCGAGTGGCAACATGGCGGTGCGTTCGCATGAAAAAGCGGGCCCGGACCCGTCGCGATGACAGGTCCGGGCCCGCTCGAAACCGCTCGTTGCAGGAAGACTCGGCGAGACGCGTTAAGCGAGACGCGCGTACTTGCGCTTGCCCACCTGGAGTACGCAGCCGGAGTGTAGAAACGCCGGATCGATGTTGTAGGTCTTGGGCGCGACCGGCTTCTGGTCGATCTTCACGCCGCCGCCGTCGATGAGCCGGCGCGCCTCGCCGGCAGACGGGGCGAGCCCAGCCTCCTTGAGCACGCCCGGAAGGTAGATGAGGCCCTCATCGTTGGGGGTCAGGCCGACCGAGACCACGGCGATGTCCTCGGGCAGCTGGCTCTCCTTGAACACCCGGTCGAACTCGGCCTGCGCCTCCTCGCCCGCGCCTGCGCCATGGTAGGTATCGCAGAGGTCGCGACCGAGCGCGCGCTTGAGCTCGTACGGATCGGCGGAGCCGTCGGCGAGCGCAGCCTCGATGGCATCGACTTCCTCGGGAGTCTTGGAGCTAGCCAGGCGGTAGTACTTCGCGATCATCTCGTCGGGAATGGACATGGTCTTGCCGAACATATCGGCAGGCTCGTCCGTGAGGCCGATGTAGTTGCCGTAGCTCTTGGACATCTTGCGCACGCCATCGGTGCCCTCCAGCAGCGGCATGGTGAGCGCGACCTGCGGCTCCATGCCCATCTTCTCCATAAGCTCGCGACCGGCGAGCAGGTTGAAGAGCTGGTCGGTGCCGCCCATCTCAACGTCGGCCTTGATGACCGTGGAGTCGTATGCCTGCATCACAGGGTAGAGGAACTCGTGGAGCGCGATGGGCGTCTGCGACTGGTAGCGCTTGGTAAAGTCCTCGCGCTCTAGGATGCGCGCCACGGTGAACTTGCTGCAGAGCTCGAGCAGGCCCTTGAGGTCGAGCGAGAGGATCCAGTCAGCGTTGTGCACGATGGTGGTCTTCTCGGGGTCGAGGATCTTCATGGCCTGGTTGACGTAGGTCTGCGCGTTTGCCTCGACCTGCTCCTGCGAGAGCTGCGGACGGGTGGAATTCTTACCGGACGGATCGCCGATGAGCGCGGTACCGTTGCCGATAATGAGCGTGACCGTATGGCCTAGGTCCTGGAACTGGCGCATCTTGCGCAGGGGCACTGCATGGCCCAGATGGAGGTCGGGGCTCGTGGGGTCCACGCCCAGCTTGATGTTGAGCGGCATGCCCCGCTCGAGCTTCTTCTTAAGATCCGCCTCAGGCACGATCTGCGCCGCTCCCGAGGTGATGATCCGCATCTGCTCTTCGACTGACAGCATTTCTGTCCTCCTGATATCTAGCACCCTCGCCGACGGCATCCCATAGGTCTTCTGCGCGCTGGCGGTGCTTGTTTTCTCGGTAACTGTATTAGTGTAGCCGAAAACCGGGCAACGGAACACGATGACTCCGCACGCCGAGCACAGCCCGCCACAATATGCTTTCGGGCAGGATTTCGATGCATGGCGCCACGTAAAGGACGGCGGGCGAGATCCGAAGCATCACTCCTTGGAGCTCGAAGGCGTGTAGCCGATTACGGAGTCGCGCCCATACCACTGAGCCAGGCGGAAGTTGATGTAGTTATCCATGTTGTCGCGGATATCGCCCATGAAGAGCACCTTGGGGCCCACGGTGTAGAACGGCACCTGGATATCTGCCGATGGGCTCTCCGTGAGCGTGGTAATGCGTGCCCACACCTGGTCGTCGTATTCCTGAGCCTCCCCCGAGATGAGCGACGACGCGGCAGAGATCGAAACGAGGTCGTCGCGATGCCTCTCGTCGATGGCGAGCGCACCGACCATGAGCGCAAGCACCGCGAACATGAGCGCGGTGTATGCCGGCCAGACCCGCCCCAAGCTCTTCCAGGACACCGCGGCCGTGCGCCCCGACCGCTCGAGACGGCGAACGCACCATCCGCAAAACCAGCCGATGCAGAGAAATGCGAGCACCACGAAAAGATCGTAGCGAATGTTCTGCACGCGGCCCGGGCCCACCGTTCCCATGGAGTAGAACGTTGGAGCGAAGCTCGCCATAAAGAGCAGCACGGACGCCACGGCCGGAACGCCCGGCAGCGCGAAGGAACAGGCCGAGCGCCGCGCCGCCCACACCATCACGGGCACCGCGAGAGCAAGCGCCAAGACGAACAGGCCGTTGGTCCACAAGACGATGTACTCGATACCCGCAAAGGCGCTCCGCAGAAGCGTCATGATGACGCCGAGATTATCACCGGGAAACTGGCTCACCTGACGCTCCACGTTTCCCGGCGCCGCCATCGAGAGCGCGAAGCCGGCAGCGAAGACCACGAGCGCCGGAACGAGGGCGAAGCCGCGCCGATTGCCCCGTGCGATGCACGCCACCGTGGCGGCAAAGAGCGCCGTGCCCGCGACGAGCCCCGTTACGAAATTGCCGCCCGCCAGTATCGCCGTGAGGAACGTAAGCCCCATCGCGCGGCCCGCCAACCCAGCTCGCCCGATGGGCCCCCGGCGCGTGCGCCCTCGAGCAATGCGCACCGAAAGCGCCGCAGCCACGAGTATAAGCGCATGGTAGAAGGTGTAGTAGATAGCCGAGTTGTACCACCAGAACCCTTCGACGGGGCTCGGCAAAAGCTGCGTCTGCAGCAGAAGAACGAGGCAGGTGAGGGCGACCCACACCGCGGGCGGCGCGCCAAGCAGATCGCGCACAACGACACTCGAGGCATACGCCGTGGCGAGCACGAGCGCGACGATGATGAACACCGCGCCCAGGCCGTAGAGCTCCTCGGCGAACACGCCCGGCTGAAGCGCCATGAGAAAGATTGCTGAGTAGGTGCCCTGCCAGGAGAAATAGGTATCGACGACCTCCTGGGCCGCCGCCGCAACGGCTCCGAATACGCCGCGCCCGGCCTCGAGCGCAAGGTGGGCGTCAACACCGTAATGCCAATCGTCGGCATAGCTGTGATCGAAAAACGAGATGGCGACCATGATGCCCAGCGCGACCACAAGGGCAAAAGCGAGCACGGCGGCTATGGCCACGAGGGCATGGGGCTCGGCTCCGCTCCCCCGCCCCGGGCGGTGAGCAAACGCGGGCCGTGGTGCATGGCTGGCAGCCGCATGCCGAGGTGCCACCATGTGCGCCGGTTGCGCCTCGCCGCCGACAGGGCTTCGCGTGCCTCCGTGCGCCGGCTGCGCGCCCTCGATCGAACCCATTGGTCGCTCCCATCTAGCCTTGCGAGCACGCCGCAAGGTATGCAGTCGGTCTGGAATTTGGCTTGAACAAGCATACCCAAATTCCATCAACGAGCGTGTTGAGGTAATGTGTGCTCTATCTATGTTTGACGATTTGCCCGCATCTGCGCGCAAGCACACGCGAAGCTTCAGCAACAGGAGGTCTATATGGGTCCTCGTCAACGCCATAGTCGAAAGCGCGCGAAGACGCACGCTTTGCCCATCATCATCGCGTCGTTCTTCGGGTTCCTGCTCCTTGCGGGCACCGCTTTCGGCATCGGCATGATCGGCGTCGTGGATACCTGGCTCCAAGACCTGCCCGACTACACCGACACCGACCTCTACCTCATGAGCGAGCCCACGACGATCCTCGATGCCGATGGCAACGTGATCGCCAGCTTCTATACGCAGAACCGCACCACGGTCTCGCTCGACCAGATTTCCGACTATGTGATCAACGGCACCGTCGCCACTGAGGACGAGCGCTTCTACGAGCACGGCGGCTTCGACCTCGTAGGCATCATGCGCGCTGCGGTCTCGCAGATCACCGGCGGTTCCGAGGGCGCATCGACCATCACCCAGCAGCTCGTGCGCAACACCATCCTCTTGGACGAGCAGTTCGACATCACCCTCGAGCGCAAGGTGCGCGAGATCTACCTCGCCGTCAAGATGGAGGAGATCTATTCCAAAGACGAGATCCTCAACATGTACCTCAACGTGATCTACTACGGTCACGGAGCGTACGGCATCGAGGCCGCCGCGCAGACCTACTTCTCCAAGAGCGCGAGCGACCTCACCCTGGCCGAGGCGGCCCTGCTCGTGGGCCTGCCGAATGCCCCATCGCAGTACGACCCCACCATCAACCCCGAGCTCGCCGTCCAGCGCCGCAACACGGTGCTCGACCGCATGCTCCGCAACGGCTACATTTCTCAGGAGGAGCATGACGCCGCGCAGGCCGAGGAGCTCCAGCTCAACGTATCTGAGACCTCGGGCACGGGTGTGGATATCAACGCCTACCCCTACTTCGTCGACTACGTGCGCTCCCTGCTCTCGGATGAGTTCGACTACGACCAGATTTTCTCTGGCGGCCTCACCGTTAAGACCACCATCAAGCCGAGCGTACAGCAAGCAGCAGAGGCATCGGTGCAGGATCAGCTCAACAAGTTCGACGAGGACGGCCTTGAAGCCGGTATGACAGTGATCGATAACGACAACGGCTACATCGTGGCCATGGTGGGCGGACGGGACTACTACGCCGACGACCAGCACACCAACCATGCCATCACGCAGCGCCAGACGGGCTCCGCATTCAAGGCATTCACCCTTGCCACCGCCATCGACCAGGGCATGAACCCCGGCATCATCATCAACTGCAACTCGCCGCAAACCTTTGACGACGGCTCGTACAAGGTGAGCAACTACGACGACCACTCCTATGGCTATATCTCGCTCGCGCGGGCGACCGAGGTCTCGGCGAACACGGGCTACGTGCAGGTGGCGAAGGCCGTGGGCATCCAGAACGTGATCGATATGTGCCATAACCTGGGCATCGACGACGAGATGAATGCGTATTCGTCGCTCACGCTGGGCACCAAGGAGCTCTCGACACTTCAGATGGCCGAGGCATACTCCACCTTCGCCATGGGTGGCGAGCATCGCGATGCCGTGGCGATCACCGAGATCCAGAACCGCAACGGCGAGGTCATCTACCAGCACGAGGACAGCCCCGAGCGCGTACTCGACGCAAGCGTTGCCGCAGAGATCAACGACATCCTCGAGGGCGTCATCTCCAGCGGCACGGCAACGGGCGCCCAGCTCTCCGTGAACCAGCCTTTCGCGGGCAAGACCGGCACCACCGAGGCACCGTCCGACTTGTGGTTCTGCGGATACACCCCGCAGTACACCATGGCCGTCTGGACGGGCCATAGCGGCAGCAACCAGCGCGTCACCGTCAACGGAAGGCGTGCGCGCACCTCCGACCTGCCCATCCCTATCGCGCGGAACTTCTTCAATACCGTGCTCGACGGCGTTGAACGCGAGGAATTCCCAGCAGCCGACGGCCAGATCACCTATCAGGACGACTCGGTTTGGGAGGTTGACGGCAAGCCGCTTTCCGGCGGCGGATCCGAGGCTATAACGCCCGAGACCGAGACCGCAGTGGAAAACGAGAATCCTTCGACCGATTCCGGCACGGGCGACGGTGGAGACGGCGGGAACACGGGCACCGAAAGCCCCACCTCCCCAACCAACCCTTCCACCGGCGAACCGGAATCGCCTACGCCACCGACGTCGGTCACTCCGCCAACGACCGATAGCGGCGGCGGGAATGAAGAAGGCGGCGGCGTCGTAGAATAGAGCCAAAATGAGACAGTTGTGCCAGGTACAAGTGTCTCATTGATAGCAAAACGGGGAGCTCTCAGGGGCTCCCCGTTGCTTTTGGGTCCTAAATACATGAGACACTTGTACCTGGCACAACTGTCTCATCGATGAGGATTGCAGAGCTTCGAGATGAGGGTCTCGAACCGCTCGCCGTCGTCGTCGGTTCGCGCGACCACCAGAATGGTGTCGTTGCCCGCGAGCGACCCGAGCACGGCGGGAAGTTCTGCAGCATCGATAGCGGCGGCGATACCGGACGCCGTACCCGGCTGTGCTTTCACAAGCACGAGATTGCCCGTGCGCACGACCTCTACGACGAGCTCCGAGACCATGCGCTGCAGATGCAGATCCTCAGCAAGCACGTATACGCCCTCGGGAAGCTTGCGCAGCCCCATATCGGCGATATCGCGCGAGACCGTGGCTTGCGTGCAGTCAAAACCAAACGTCTTCAACTCGTCGACGAGCATGCGTTGCGTGCGAACGTTCTTATTGCGAACTATTTCCCGGATGGCATCCTGCCGGCCGTTGCGTTTCTTCGCCATTTCGCTGCACTCCCCTTCGCCACGTTCCTGCTAGATATGCGTGAAGTACGCATAGTGTACTCAATTACGCAGGAGAATGGCGGTGTGTAATCAAATTGAAGCATATCCTATACGATTTATGCTTCTTTTCATGCGCTGAAGATCATTTGAGAGAACGCTTTGGCAACGATTCCCCGCATGCGATGTACGACAGAGCGATCAAGCACATGAAAGCATGACGCCCGTTCGCGCTGCGAAGGGAAGATGCGAGATGCGCGCGAGTATCGAAAGGCGGGCGCTCAGACAGCAAGCGGTCACGTTTTTGCGGACGATGGAACCGTAGATGAAGCCGAATTCACGGCTCGTATCACCGAGCACTGCCACCGAAGCCCGCGTGCTCGGCGCCTCGATCATGTCGCGAACGCGCGCATTGCGCTCGATAGCAGAAATCTCGCGCGACGAGCAGACGCCTTCAATGCAAGAGATGATCTCGCGTAGATGCAGGCGATGGACCGCAGCCAGAAGAGCTTCGTCGCGGTCGCGGTGCCATGTCGAAATGAGCTGCAGGTACCGCTCGTGATTCCGCTCACAGCAGGCATATGCGGCCATGTTGAAGTGGTTCATCATCTCTTGTTGAGCCACATGGCAGACGGCTTGACCCGCCACGCCCACGCGCTCGATATCCTCAAGGTAGGCGGCAAGATAGGCGACCTCGTTACCGCAAAGCTGCATACGCAAGCCGAGCGCGTCGGCACGGTCGAGGTCCAAGACCTTGCCCTTGAGCGCGTTGAAGATGCCGTCCGCCAAAAACAAGGGCGCTTGATCGCGAAACTCATCTTTCGTGCGCGTCGGCGCAACATCGAAGCTCAGGCGATGCGAGCTGAGCTCGCCGTTGCCAGAATCTTCGTCAACCGAAAGCGCGAGGATGGCGAGCTCAAGATCATGCTCGGTAAGCAATGCGTGGAGATGCTCGAGAGCGCGCGGGGCCAGCCAATCGTTCTGTCCGAGCACGAGCACATAGCGGCCACGCGCCACGCCAAGAGCGCGGTCGAAGGCAAGGGAACGGTCGGTATCTTCGAGTTCGATGACGTCGAGTCTGATCTCGCGCTCCGCACAGCGACGGCAGATGGCAGCAGTCCGATCATGGGAAGCGCAGTCGCACACCACGAGCTGAACATCGTCGAAGTCCTGGTCGAGCACGCTCTCCAGGGTGCGCAGCACATGTCGCTCGGCATCGTGGGCAAGCACGATAACCGAGATGAACGGGCGCTTCACCATACGACGTGCCACCGCTCAACCTCCCCCGGGAGTCCTGGACTGCAAGTCGTATTACATGGTATCACCGGGCGTTTTCACCGGACTCGAAGTGCTTGGCTGCACGTTCTGTACAAATGTTCTGCAACAACACAACACATCGCGACAGCCTATGCGAGCGGCGTGGGGTGCAATTGGTATGCACCATGCGCACGGGGCACCAAGCAATCAGCGCGCGCCGTCCGGACGACACGCCCTATGCGAGTGGCATGAGGGTACCCGGCGGGTAGGCAACGTCCACGAACGTGAGCCCGCACGCCGGCGCCGTTGGGCCCGCTGCCCGGCGGTCACACGCTGCAAGCACCTCAGAAACCCAGCTGGGCTCGCGCCGATGGAGCCCCACCTCCACGAGCGTCCCCACGATGGTGCGCACCATGGAATGCAAGAAGGCATTGCCGGTGATGGTGAACGCGAGCACTTCCTCCCCAAGATCCTCGGTTCGCTCAAAACCCACGTTCATCACATTTCGACAGGTCGGTTTCCCTACCGCAGAAGCCATCTTGCAAAAGCTCTTGAAATCGTGCTCCCCTACGAGATGCTGCGCCGCACTATCCATGGCCTCTTCATCGAGCGGCATACGCTGCCACCACACATGATCACGCGTGAGCACCGGGCGATTCGGCCGATCGGCGATGCGATACGTGTAGGTGCGTGCCAAAGCATCAAAGCGAGCGGAGAAATCCGAATGCGCCCGGAAGACCTCCTGAACGGCGATATCGCGCGGCAAGAGCGCATCCATAGCGCGCAACCAGCGCGTCTGGGCAATCGAGAGCTCACCATCGATGGCAGGGAAACTCACATACTGGCTGAGCGCGTGCACGCCGGCGTCTGTACGGCCGGCGCAGGTAAGGTCCACCTCACGGCGCAGGAACGTTTCCAGTGCCTTCCTGAGCTCTCCGGCGACCGTGCGCACCTCGGGCTGCGCCTGCTCGGCAAACCCGCTATAAGCCTCCCCTGAGTACCCCAGGCGCAAAACGATGATGCCCGCGCATGAGGGCAGCCCGTCATGGTCCATGGCCTCCAGTGCCCTTGCCTTGTCCTCCATCGCGCCCCCCTATCGTCTCGCGCACCAGCATATCGGCACGCCTTTCCTATCAGATACTATACGAAAGCACCGTGAGCACCGCCATGACAACGAGCCCGCCGAGAAGAACAAGCTTGTCCGCCGGCTGCAAAGGTACGCGTCTATGCTGCTCAGAGCTCCGCTGGCCGTAGCAGCGGGCATCCATAGACTCCGCCACGCGATCGGCGCGCCTGAAGAGCCCGACCACGAGTGGCGTGAGCACCGCCGCCCATGCCCGCACGCGCCTGAGCACCGACCCTTCGTCGAAGTTAACACCGCGCGCCCGCTGCGCGAGCCTGATGCGCCCCGCCTCTTCGGAGACAACGGGAATGAACCGCAGGGCCATAGATAGCACAAGCCCGACGTCTTCGATCGGCACCCCGATATGGCCGAGCGGCCTCATGAGACTCGTGCAGGCGTGTGCAAGCTTGGTTGGCGTTGTGGATTCCGCGACCGAAAGCGCAAGGCATACGAGCATGATGATCCTCGCCACGGCGGTGGCGGCACGCGCGGCACCCACCGTGCTGATGCCGACACTCCCCGCGATGGCAACGTCGGCGCTTCCATCGCAAGAGACGAGATTTGCGCAGACGATGAACGCTAAGAGTAGGGCGACCGGCTTCAGGGCGCGTGCAACGGCCTTGCCCCCGATGCCGGATGCACGGAGCACCAACAAGCAGAGCATTGCCCATATGGCAAGTGCCCAAGGAGCCCTCGCGGCAAAGAGCGCGGCCGTCGCGACAAGCAGAAGGATCACTTTTACGCGTGCGTCGACGCGTTCCAGCCCACGCCCTGCCGTGTCCTTCTGGCCTGGCCTAGCCGCGACCTCCGATCCGTGCGAGAACGGCTCTTGCGCCGACGTGCCCTCTGGCTCTTGCGCGGCGCCGGCCTCTTGCCCCTGCGCAGCAGTTTCCACTGACGTGACCCCGTTCACGCCTGCAGAATCACGCTTTTCCGCTTGCACAAGAAGTTCACGAAGTTGCCAGGATTCTGGCGGCTCAAGCCCCGCCCGCGCAAACGCATCTATATCCGAGGCGAGCGCAGCCGGCGTCCCCTGCCATGCAATCGTGCCATCTGCAAGCAGGACCCCCTGATCTGCGATCGCGAGCCACTCTTCAAGATCATGACTCACCACGAGGACTGGAAGCCCCTTGCAGGCAATATCTTGCACCAAGCGGTGGAGCGCCGCACGAGCCGGAGCGTCGAGACCAGCCGTGGGCTCGTCGAGAACAACCGCGCGAGGATTGAGCGTGAGAATGCTTGCAAGCGCCACCCGACGAGCCTGGC
>NZ_CEWCAA010000051.1:0-15589 GCF_982429025.1 Enorma sp. | reverse complement strand
ATCGCTCAGAAGAGGCCCGGGCGCCCTTGCGTTACGGGCATAGATGCGGGCGGGGGCGGAGCGGGCGGTTGTCTTGGAGTTAGGTCTAGGTGATAAGGTGGCCGATGTTTGGCCGCGTGAAAAAGGAGAGACATGGGCAAGACGCTCTATCTAGATTGCACGAGCGGCATCAGCGGCGATATGTTCGCGGCTGCGCTCCTAGACCTTGGTGCCAGCGAGGAGCGTCTGCGCGCGGCGCTCGCGTCGCTTCCGCTCGGTGGCTACGATCTGCACGTGAGCCGCGTGAGCAAGGCGGGCCTCGATTGCTGCGATTTCGACGTAGCGCTCGATTCCCTGCACGAAAACCATGACCACGATATGGCTTACCTGCACGGTCATGATCATCTGCATGAGCATGATGGCGAGGATGGCCATCACCATGAGCACGCCCACCATCATGAGGTGCACCATGCAGAAGAGCATGGGCATGACGCCGAGCATGGCCATAGCCATAAGCACGATCACGACCACCACGGTGAGCCCCACCATCATCACGGTCATCATCACGAGCACCGTGGGCCTGCCGATATCGATGCGATGATCGATGCGGGTTCGCTTGCCGAAGGCGCCAAAGCGCTTGCGCACCGCATCGTGGATGTTCTTGCGCATGCTGAGGCGAAAGCCCACGGCGTGTCGCTTGACGAGGTCCATTTCCACGAGGTCGGCGCTGTCGACTCCATCGTAGACATCGTGTCCGCGGCGGTGCTCTTCGACGACTTGAGCATCGATCGCGTGCTCGTGCCGCAGCTGGTAGACGGGCGCGGCACCATTCGCTGCCAACACGGCATCATCCCGGTGCCGGTGCCTGCCACCCTGAACATCGTTCAGCAGCACGGCCTGCCGCTTTCCGTTTGCGGCGTCGAGGGGGAGCTTGTGACGCCCACGGGCGCTGCTATCGTTGCGGCAATTGCATCCGGGTTCGAGCTTCCTGCGCGGTTTCGCGTGGAGAAGGTGGGTATCGGCGCGGGCAAGCGCGCGTACGAGCGGCCGAGCATCCTGCGCGCCATGCTGATTGACGAACTTCCTCCCCTCGATGCGCCCGCCGCGCGCGAAAACGCTGCTTGCTCCAGCCAGATGCCGCTTGTTTCTGCAGGAGAGCCTACGGTCGATGCCGCCTACGCCGGTCCCGTGGTGCGCCTGGAATGCGATATCGACGACGCTCCGGGCGAGGTGCTCGCGTATGCGGCGGAACGGCTGCGCGAAGCGGGCGCCCGTGAGGTGCATTGGGTGCCTGTGTATGCCAAGAAGGGGCGTCCTGCATGGCAGCTGCAGGTTGTTGCCGTGCCCGATGACATCGAGCGCCTCGAGGGCATCATCTTCGCCGAGACCACCACGATCGGCATTCGGCGTTGGGAGTGTGAGCGCACGGTGCTTGCGCGTTCGGAGTCGTCCGTGACGACGCCGTGGGGTACGGTGCGCGTGAAGACCGTTGACCTTCCCGATGGCTCGCGCCGCGTTTCCCCCGAATACGAGGATTCCGCAGCGCTTGCGCGGGCTGCAGGCATCCCGCTCCAAAAGGTGATGGACGCTGTTCAGTTGGGTATCATGGGGACAGATAGCTGAAGAAGCCTCTCGAGATAGCTCGAGCGAAGGGGGAGCACCATGTCTCAGAACCAGAAGATCTTGAAGATTATGAGCTTCGTCGCGGTCATAGCTGCGCTCGGCATGGCGTGGTGGTCGTCTATGGCCATTGCGTTCGCCAACACCTCGCCGGGGCTTCTGCTTGCCATCTGCTCGGTGGTGCCCTGCGTGCTCGACCTGTTCCTGGGCGTCTGGGGTATCGGGGCGGCCAACCGGCCTGCCCGTGCATACGCGACGATGTACGTGGGGGTGACGCTGCTCGCGCTCGTGCTCAACGCGGTAGCTGTCGTGGTGTACGTGCTTCTGAACGGTTTCGTATGGCCGGCAATCGCCAATCTGGTCATCGTCGCGGTGTACTACTACTTCTCGCGCGCCGTGCGCTTCGAAGCGCTCAAATAGCCGGTAAAGCCGGCCGGCGGCTTTCTTCCTCTTCTGGCATGCCAGCTTGCCTTCCGCGTCCCCTGCGCAACGTTTGGGATGCGGGAGGTTTTTTATGCGATGAGCAGGCTGCCGAGTGCGCTCTCGGTGCAGCATCGATTTTGCCGCACGGGGCGGGTCGCCGTCGCTTGCGCAGGGCCGGATTTGCTACCCTTATGGGGTCACCGATGGAAAGGACGGCTCATGAAGGTTCTCATCGCATCCGATATCCATGGTTCCGCGTACTGGGCGGAGCGGCTGGTCCGCGCCGTCGAGGTGGAGCAGCCCGACCGGATCGTGCTGCTCGGCGACCTGCTCTACCATGGTCCTCGTAACGACCTCCCGCGCGAATACGATCCGAAGCGCGTCATCCCCCTGCTGAACGGTCTCGCGGATAGCGGCAACCTTGTGGCAGTGCGGGGAAACTGCGATGCCGAGGTTGATCAGATGGTGCTCTCGTTCCCCTGCATGGCCGACTATGCCGAGCTGGTGGATGACGGCGGCAGAACGCTCTTCCTCACGCACGGCCACGTGTTCGGAGCGGGCTTCCATAACAGCGTCGACAACATCCCGACATTGGCAGAGGGTTCGGCGGTCGTCTATGGCCATACGCATGTCAAGGTCAACGAGGCCGTGGGCGCCCGGCCTGGTATCTGGGCGTTCAACCCGGGCAGCGTGTCTATCCCCAAGGATGGATCGCATAGCTACGGAATCTATGAAAGCGGCGAGGCGCTCGAGAGCGCTTTCCGCCACGTTGTGCTCGAGGAGGCGTAGGCGATGCCGGATCCTATGGATCTGTCGGAGCAGGGCAAGCGCGACCGCACGACCCGCGTTGACGCCCGCGATGCCTTCGATGCCCTGACCGAGACCATCTGGCGTTTGCGACAACCCGACGGCTGTCCATGGGACCGCGAGCAGACGCATGCCTCGATCGCAAAGAACATGATCGAAGAGGCGTATGAAGCGGTTGACTGCATCGAGGAGGGCGATACCGCGCACCTTCGCGAGGAGCTGGGCGATGTGCTCATGCAGGTCATGCTTCACGCGCAGATTGCGGCCGACGCCGATGAGTTCACGGTCGAGGATGTGGTGAACGAGCTTAATGAGAAGCTGATTCGCCGGCATCCTCACGTGTTCGGCTCAGCGACGGTTGCTCGCGATACCGCAGAGGTGCTCGATATCTGGGATCAGGTCAAGCTTGCCGAGAAGGCATCGAGCGATACGGAGGCAGCAGCAGGCGGCGCTGAGCGCCCCCAGGGGCTTCTTGAGGGCGTTCCCCGCGCCTTGCCGGCCCTCATGCAGGCGCAAAAGGTCTCACGCAAGGCTGCTGCCGTTGGCTTTGAGTGGGAAAGTGTCGCAGATGTGTGGGATCAGGTTGCCGAGGAGCGCGCCGAGTACGAGCATGAGCCGATCGGCTCCTCCGCGCGAGAGCTCGAGTTCGGCGACATGCTGTTCGCCCTCGTGAACGTTGCGCGCAAAGAGGGCATCGATGCCGAGCGCGCGCTGCGTGCCAGTACGGCGAAGTTCCGCGCGCGGTGGGAGGCAGTAGAGGACCGTGCTTGGGGCGCAGGCCACCGGGTTGAGGAGCTGTCGACCGAGGAGCTCAACCGTCTGTGGGATGAGGTGAAGAAAGCGGAGTAGGCGTCCTGCGCGGATCGCGCCCCGATCGGGCCCTTCTGGAGCTTTGGCGCCCCGACCGTCGAAGGATGTTTCGAATCCCGGTATGGAAACGCCGAGATTGTGGAATACTGAGACAAGTTTGTTAAGGCTAACCTTTTGGAAGGGGCGCACTATGAGTGAGATTTTGGACGTCTATGGCCGCGAGGTGCTTGATTCGCGCGGCAATCCCACCGTCGAGGTCGAGGTGACGCTCGACGACGGCTCGTTCGGCCGCGCGATGGTTCCCTCCGGCGCTTCGACTGGCGCGTTCGAGGCTGTTGAGCTGCGTGACGGCGATAAGGATCGCTATTTGGGCAAGGGCGTGATCAAGGCCGTCGACCATGTGAACAAGGAGTGCGCCGAGGCGGTAATCGGCATGGACGCGTTCGACCAGCGCGCGGTCGATGCCGCCCTCATCGCCGCCGACGGAACTCCCAACAAGGGCGCGCTTGGCGCGAACGCCATCCTCGGCGTGTCCCTCGCCGCCGCGCGCGCTGCCGCCCAGTCGGCGGGCCTCGAGCTTTACAGCTATCTCGGGGGCGTGAACGGCCACACCCTGCCCACGCCCATGATGAACATCTTGAACGGAGGCGTGCACGCCGACAATAACGTGGACTTCCAGGAGTTCATGATCATGCCGGTGGGCGCGCCCACCTTCACCGAGGGCCTGCGTTGGTGCGCCGAGGTGTACCACACGCTCAAGTCCGTGCTCAAGGAGAGCGGCCACGCGACGGGTGTGGGTGACGAGGGCGGTTTCGCTCCGGATCTGGCGACGAACGAGGAGCCGCTTCAGTACATCGTCAAGGCCATCGAGGCGGCTGGCTACAAGCCTGGTGACGATTTCATGATCGCCATGGATCCGGCCACCACCGAATGCTACGACGCCGAGCGCGGCGTATACGTGCTTAAGGGCGAAGGCCGCGAGCTCACGACCGACGAGATGATCGACTACTGGGCCGCGCTGGTGGAGAAGTATCCCATCATCTCGATCGAAGATGGTCTCGCAGAAGAGGACTGGGACGGCTGGGTCAAGCTTACCGAGCGTTTGGGTAAGAAGGTCCAGCTCGTGGGAGACGATCTTTTCGTCACCAACACTGAGCGCCTGAAGAAGGGCATCGAGATGGGCGCTGCCAACGCCATTCTCGTGAAGGTGAACCAGATTGGCACCCTTACCGAGAGCCTCGAGGCGATCGAGATGGCGAAGCGCGCCGGGTATGCCTGCATCGTGAGCCACCGCTCTGGCGAGACCGAGGATTCCACGATCGCCGACCTCGCCGTGGCAACGAATGCGGGCCAGATCAAGACGGGCGCTCCCTGCCGTTCGGACCGTATCGCCAAGTACAACCAGCTCATCCGCATCGAGGACGGGCTGTATACCTCGGCTGAGTACGCGGGCCGCACGGCGTTTTACAACCTGCGGTAGCGATACCTCCCGGCGGGAAGCCCCGGAATTCCTCCTTCGCTGGTCCTCGCTGTTCGGCAGAGCCGAACAGCTGCGGAATCGCTCAGGAGGAAGTCCGGGGCTTCTCTGCGGTAACGGCCACGGTTGGGCGGGAGAGGGGGAGCGCGGGGCGTCGTTCGAGAAACGTTGGGCGTGCGCATTTGGCGGATGCGCCGAAAGTTTCCGGTTTGAGGGTGCGCGAGCGTGTCATAATGAAGCGGTAGCGCAATCACACTTCAATCAAACAAGGCGCCCATGGAAACCTATCGCGACAATTCGAAAGCAGCCGGCGCGCAGCGTCGCCAGTCCGTCTCATCTCGCTCCGGTAGCGCGCACGGGACATCGCGTGCCCGTCGCTCTGCACAGGGTGGAGCGGCGGTTCGGGACAGTTCTGGTTCCGGTGCTGCGCGTGCCGCCGACCGCCTGCGGTCGAATGGGCGAGGACGCGCCGTGAAGGAGGGCGGCCGGTCGGCATCGACCCGGCGGGCGACGGGTTCCCGTAGACATCGCTCGAACTTCATGCGCTATGCGGCAGACAACCGCGTCGTGCAGACGATCTACGCCATCACGACGGGGCCGTGGCGCTTCGCATTCTACGGCGTCGTTGCAGCGGCGATCGCGCTCAGCGTCTATTTTCCCGTGCGCGACCTGTACGCGGCCTATCGAACAGGCGATATCCTCGAGCGTCAGCTTGCTGTTCGCGAGAGCTACAACAAGACGCTCGAAACCGAGGTCAATAAGCTGCTTTCCACAGAGGGTATCGAGGACGCCGCGCGCCAGAACCTTGGATTGGTGATGCCCGGCGAGCACGCGGTCGAGGTCATAGGGCTCGAGGACGAGGCGGGCGATTCGTCATCAGATGAAGCATCGGGCGATTCCAGCGGAAGCGCCGATGCGTCCGACGCTTCAGCCGATCAGTCGGGCGATGCCGCTGGCGACGAGGGTGACGCGTCTGACGCTCAGGATGCCGCCTCGACCGATTCAGGTGCTTCGGGCTCCGCTACGCGCGCTCCTTCCGATCCGAACACCTCTGCAGAGGTCGAGGCCGCCGAGCAAGCCGTGGCCAACGATGCACCGTGGTATATCAAGGTGCTCGATGCGTTTTTCTTCTACCAGGGCGTCGAGGGCCAAACGGTTTCCTCGACGGGTGATTGACGCTCGCGCGGTGCGCGGGCCAGGGAAGGCGGCATTGCCTATGTTGCTTGATCGAGACGGTTGCGTACGCATTGCGGCGATCGATCTGGGTACGGTCTCATCGCGGCTCTCGCTCGCACGCGTGCGAGATGGCGCGATCGTGGATTCGGAGAAGCATTCCGTTATTACCGACATGGGGCAGGGCGTGGACGCGACAGGCCGTTTTAGCGCCGGCGCCATCGATCGCGTGGAGGCTGCGTGCCGCACCTTCGCGGAGGAAGCCCGTGCTTTCGGTGCCACGGCGACATGCGTCACCTTGACGAGTGCTGCACGCGACGCGGAAAACGCCGAGGAGCTGCTCACTCGCCTGCGCGCTCTGGGCCTTGCGCCCCAGATCATCCCTGGCGAGGTGGAGGCGAGGCTCACATTCTATGGGGTCGCCCACGATTTTCCCGGCGAGCGCATTGCCGTGGCAGATCCCGGCGGCGGCTCGACGGAGATCGTCGTCGGTACATACGACCCGAGCAACGCGCATCTCGAGCTCGAGCATGTGCGGTCGCTTGACATCGGCTGCCGCAGGTTGACCGACCGGTTCTTTACTGCCGACCCGCCCGCTGCCGAGGAGCTCGCGGCCGCCGCCGCGTGGTCTCACGACCAGTTCGCCTCATGCTGGGATGAATTCGCCGACCGCCCCAGTCGATTCATCTCGGTGGGGGGTACGGTGACGACGCTCGTTTCGCTAACCTACGAGCTCGAGCCCTACGACTCCTCGTTCGTTCACCTTCATGGCCTGACGCTCGAAGAGGTCGAGCGGCAGCTCGATCGCATGAGCGCGCTGACGGTCGCGCAGATTCGCGAGCTTAAGGGCATCCAGCCCAAGCGCGCTCCCATGATGCAGGCGGGAACGATTATCATTCGCGAGCTTATGCGGGCTGGCGGATACGAGGAGCTTACGGTAAGCGAGAGCAGCCTGCTCGCCGGCATGGCGGCAACGATTGATGAGGCCCTGAGGGGCGAGAAGCCGGTTGTCGGCTGGACGCCGGAGCTATCTGAGTAAAAGTTGGTAGGGGCGGTGGGACTCGAACCCACAATCCCGAAGGCCGAAGATTTTAAGTCTCCTGCGTATGCCAATTCCGCCACGCCCCCATCGAAGACACAGTCTAGCAGACGGGGCGCTGGCAGGCGCGCGGGGAATCTACTGATATGCAAGGAATTCGCTGATATTTCTAACCCGCCGTTATTTTTTCCAACTCACTTCTGGGTTTTTGCCATCGAGGGCGGTACACTATACCCATTGCACTTATCGAAAGGAGACCTTCGACATGAAGAAGATCGTGCTGGCCTGCGGTTCTGGAATCGCTACCTCGACCGCCGTTGCGCAGAAGGTGTCTGCGCTGCTGAATGACAACGGCTACGAGGGACAGTACGAGATCGTCCAGTGCGCGATCTCTGAGGCCAAGGATGCTTGCGCCGATGCCGACCTGCTCATCGCGACGACCGTCGCTCCGAACGGCCTTGAGTGCCCCTATGTGAGCGGTGTCCCGTTCCTCACCGGTGTTGGTCGCCCCGCTGCCGAGAAGGAAGTTCTCGACATCATCGCCGGTTAACCGCACGGGTTTGGCGCGCTTCCCGTTTCATAAAAATGGGGCTTGCGCACCTCGAGGCGCTAGGGTAAGATGAACAGCGCTTTCGGCGTTAGCCGAGACATATGCGGGCGTGGCGGAATTGGCAGACGCGTATGGTTCAGGTCCATATGGGGGCAACCCCGTGAAGGTTCAAGTCCTTTCGCCCGCACCACTGAGGATGAAGGCCCCGGCAACGGGGCCTTTTCTTGTGCAAAGAGGGGATATACGGAAAAAGCTCCTAGTTTGTCCGCAAGATCGTGAGGCCGCTTGGTTTAACTAGCTTGCACGGCGAATGCGTACGGCGGTGCCCGAAGCCACCGTCATGATCATCCCTTCAAAGGTTTCGTAGCCAAGCGAGGTGCCCACGACGGCGTTGGCGCCGAGCTGCTCCGCGCGGTCTGCAAGTTCGTCCAGAACCTCGCGGCGCGCGTTCTGCATCTCCTCCTCATATCCTGCCGAGCGCCCGCCGAACACATTGCGGATCCCCGCGCCCAGGTCCTTGAACATGTTGATTCCTGACACTGCCTCTCCGGCGATGATGCCCAGATACTCAACGATCTCGTAGCCCTCGATGGTTGGGGTGGTGGTGACGATCATGCTGCTCCTTTCTTTGGCGCCTGTAACTCAAGTATAGGAAGCGCACGTGCCGCGACCGGTTAAGAAAGGCTAAAGAACGCGCGAACGGTCCGCGCGAGACGGCAGGAGGCCCTGCGATTTGCTATTCTGTGGCGCAGGGAAGGAGAGATGCGCATGACGTGTCTGTATATGGTTATAGCGCTATTCATCGTTGCGGCTATCATCTCGTTCGTCTTGTCGCTGCTAGGCGTGCTCTTCGTGGGTGCGTTGCGGCTCATCCCGATCGTGATGCTCGTGCTCGCGGTCGCCGTGCTCCTTGGCAAGGTGAAGATCAGCATCGTGCGCGATGATGACGACGACCGGAGCTAGGAGCGCGGGTGTTTCCGCCCCAACCGGGTGGTATTGGCCCGGCGGGGGCGACGCCCGATTTGGCCGGATTGCAACGTCGCGTGCAATCGCGGTCTTCTGTGGTACTATGTACCGGCGGTAGCGCAGTTGCCGGAGTGGCGGAATTGGCAGACGCAGCAGACTCAAAATCTGCCGTTGGCAACAGCGTGAGAGTTCGAGTCTCTCCTCCGGCACCATTTCATGATGAACTCATGGAGTGCGCAGAGCTGTGCTATCATGCATCCGCATTGTTTCGGCAATGCTAGCAAAGTGGAACCGATGGTTCCCACCTTTCGGCGCCTTGAGCAGCTGTCTGGTCATCACAACCTATGAGGGCGGTGCATAGGCATCGCTTGCTTGGAACGATTGACCCGGTTGCTGTGCATGGCACCGGGTTTCGTGTTTTGAAGGAGGTACCGAAAATAGCTAAGCACGATGACACGCGCATCAATGACGAGATCACCGCGACGAGGTGCCGCCTGATCGGTGTCGATGGCTCGCAGCTGGGTCTCTTCGACATTCGCGACGCGCAGCGCATCGCCGACGAGCAGAACCTCGACCTCGTCGAGATCGCTCCGAACGCCGATCCGCCCGTATGCCGCGTCATGGACTATGGTAAGTACAAGTACCAGCAGGCCATGAAGGCCAAGGCAGCGCGCAAGAACCAGTCGCGCGTCGAGGTCAAGGAGATGAAGTTCCGTCCCAAGATCGACGTCGGCGACTACGAGACCAAGAAGGGTCACGTGCTCCGCTTCCTCAAGAAGGGCGCGCGCGTGAAGATCACCATCATGTTCCGCGGTCGCGAGATGGCGCATCCGGAGCAGGGTCTCAACGTGCTCGAGCGCTTGGCGGAGGACCTCAAGCCCTATGCCACGGTCGAGTCGCAGCCCAAGCTCGAGGGCCGCAACATGCTCATGCTCCTCGCTCCCATCAAGGGCGCTTTCGACGAGAAGCCCGAGAAGAGCGAAAGCGATAAGAAGTAGTTTGTCCTGTAAGCGATAAAGGAGAATTCCATGCCCAAGATGAAGTCTCACAGCGGTACCAAGAAGCGTTTCCGCGTTACCGGCTCCGGCAAGCTCATGCGCGCCAAGGCCTATAAGAGCCACATCCTGACCAAGAAGACGACGAAGCGCAAGCGCGGCTTCCGCCAGGAGACCGAGATCTCCAGCGCCGATCGCAAGACCGTCGTTTCGCGTCTCGCCTAATCCCGCTTCGTTCCCGTCTTTTCTGAGTTAGTAGGAGTTGATCAACTATGGCACGTGTGAAGCGCGCTCTCAACGCCCGTAAGCACCACCGCACCATCATGAAGCAGGCGAAGGGCTACTATGGCGCCCGTTCGCGTACGTATAAGGCTGCCAAGGAGCAGGTGCAGCACTCCCTCCAGTATCAGTACCGCGATCGCCGCAACAAGAAGCGCGAGATCCGCAGCCTCTGGATCACCCGCATCAACGCTGCCGCCCGCATGAACGACATCTCGTATTCTCAGTTCATGCACGGCCTGAAGGTCGCCGGCATCGAGCTCGATCGCAAGGTGCTTGCTCAGATGGCCTACGAGGACATCGAGAGCTTCAACGAGCTGGCCGCCATCGCCAAGAAGGCGCTCGAGGCGTAAGCCAGGCTCTTTCATCTCATCGCAACCAGCCGGGCTGGAAGGCATATGTAGCGCCTTCCAGCCCGGCTGTTTTTTTCGCCCGGAAATGATAAAACCGACCGGGTGGGTTTTATCATTTCCGGGTGAGGCCTATCGCTCGAAGACCTTCTCGCCGCAGATGTAGGTGGCCGCGACCTTCACGCGGTCGATCTCGTCGGCAGGGATGGCGAGGATGTCTCGGTCGAGCACGGCAAAGCTCGCCTTATAGCCGGCCTTGAGCATGCCGAGCCCTTCGAAGCCGAGGATGCGCGCCGGCTCGCGCGTATAGCGGGCGAGCACCTCCTCCACGCTGAGCGCCTCGGTGGCATCGAAGTCGAAGTGGTTGTAGGCCTGGCGGGTCACCGCGCTTTTTATGTTGGGGAAGGGGTCCGAGGGTACGGCCCAAGATGTTGCGGGGGCATCGGTTGAGATGCAGACGTCCACGCCGGCATCGACGAGGGTGCGGAAGGGGTAGCAGCGGCGTGTGCGCTCCTCGCCGAGGTTCGTGAGGTAGGTACCGATTTCGGCATAGGGGAAGATGGGTTGCGTGACAACGGCGATTCCGTTTGCCGCCATCGCGCTGATCGCATGCGGCGAAGGCGCGGTCACGTGTTCGATGCGCACCGGAGGCACGCCATCGGCGTCCCAAAGTCCAGCCGCCATGACGCGGTCGATGACGCGGTCGATGGCATGGGTTCCCATGGCGTGGAGCGAGAGCTGGCAACCATGGTTCTGGCAAAAGGCTATGGCATGATCGATATCATCGTCAGTGCAGGTCGGCATGCCGCAATTCGCAGCGCCCAGATCGCGCTCGGAGGGCAGGAACGGGTCATAGAACCATGCCGTGCGGCCCGACACGCTGCCATCGGTCAAAATCTTGATACCTGCCGCGAAGATCTGCTGGCTGCGGTCCATCTGCTCGGGGCCGAGCTCATAGGCGTCCGGGTTTTGCTTGATGTAATCCCAGAGCATATAGGTGGCCACATCCTGCTTGAAGCCGGCGCGCGCAGCGGCCAGGAGCAACGGATGGGTGTCGGTGCCGTCGACGCTGCACATGTCGGTCGCGGCGACGATGCCCTGCGAGGCGAGCAGTTGGCCGAGGTCCACGATGTGCTGCACGGCATCATGCTCGCTCGGTTTGGGGATGAATGGGGTGACGAGGTCGCGCGCCGTCTCTTTGAGGACTCCGGTGGGCTCACCGGTGGCATCGCGCTCGATTTCGCCGCCAACAGGATCGGGCGTGTCGCGCGTGATGCCAGCGATCTCGAGCGCACGGCTGTTGACGCAGCGGATGTGCCCACAGGTGCGCATGATGCATACGGGCGCGTCGGGGCTTCCGGCATCTAGGTCCCAACGGGTGGGTGAGCGGTGTTCGGCAAGAAGCGCCTCGTCATAGCCCCAACCCTCGACCCAGGCGTTGGGGCCTTGTGCGGCACGGCGGGCGCGAATTGCCTCGGTGAGCTCGGCAATCGAGGTGATGTTCGGTGGCAAGGCCGAGATCTGCGGTGCAAAATTCGCGAGCATCACGGCATGCATGTGCGCGTCCACAAAGCCGGGGATAACGCGCGCGCCGCCTAGGTCGACCTCTTTATAGGCATCACCCGCGAAGGCGGCGGGCAGTTCGTTCGCCCAGCCGATCCAAACGATGCGCCCGGTGGCATCGGTCACGAGCGCATCTGCCTCGGGCTGCGCAGGGTCTTCCGTCGTGATGCGCCCGCCTATGAAGCGTGTGGGCACGGTGGTTGCCGGGAATTGCTGAGGCTCTAAAGGCATAGGTGATCCTTTCCTCAATCGTTTCAAATGGCGTGTGTCGCGCTGCGTTCAGCATAGCGCAGGCGTGGGGCGCTGCGAGGATGTTTCGGGGAGGTTGCTATTTGGTCCTGTAAGCGCAATCATGGGGTCAGGCGAGCGCGAAAGCGGTTACTGTGCTTGAATGAAGCAAGGAGGAGACCGCAATGGCAACGTTGTGTGCAGCTATGATTTCCGAGGCGCGTGCCCTGCAAGACGAGATCGTCGCAGATCGGCGTGCCCTGCATCAGATTCCCGAGGTGGGCATGGCCCTGCCTGAGACGGTTGCGTACGTGTCGCAACGGCTTGACAGCCTGGGCATCACATGGAGGCCGTGCGGCGCTGTCGCTCATGAGCTCACGCGCTCGTATGAGAACCTCGGGTATCCGGGTATCGATCGCTCCACGGGCATTGTGGCGACTGTTGGCTCTGGGGCGGGTCCCTGCATCCTGCTTCGTGCCGACATGGATGCCCTGCCCATCATCGAGGAAAACGATTTGCCGTTTAAATCCACGCGCACATGCAGCCATATGTGTGGGCACGACGCGCACACGGCGATGCTGCTCGCAGCGGCCGCGGTGCTCAAGCGCCACGAGGCAGAGCTCCCCGGAACCGTCAGGCTCATGTTTCAGCCGGGTGAGGAGCTCGGTGCTGGATCCAAGACGATGATTGACGACGGCGCGCTCGAGGCTCCGCGCGTCGACGCTGCCTTTGGGCTTCATGTCATGTCGAACGAGCCCGCCGGTCAGGTATCCTTTGCTCCCGGCGTATCGAGCACCTCGCTCGACACCTTCGTCATCAAGATCCAGGGGCGCGGCGGCCATACTTCGGCCCCGCAGCAGTGCATCGACCCACTTATGGTGGCCAGCCAGGTATACCAGGCGCTCAACCTCATGATGACGCGCGAGGTTGAGCCGGCGGCAGCCATCACCCTCTCGTGCGGCGCGCTCCAAGCGGGCACTGTGCCCAACACCCTGCCCGATACGGCGGACCTCAAGTTCGGCCTCAGGAGTCTCAACGTCGCGGCGCGCGAGCACGTGCTCTCGCGCATTCCCGAGCTTGTGGAGGGGTATGTGAAGGCGTGGCGGGCGAGCTCCGAAATCGCGATGTTCAACTGCCCCAGCGTGGTGACCGACCCGCTCTTGGCGTCCGAGCTGCAACCGGCGTTTGCGGCGGTGGTTGGCTCGGCGCGTGTACACAAGGCCGAGCCCATGGCGGCAACGGAAGATTTTAGCTACGTGTCGGCGGCGGTGCCGAGCGTTTTCGCGATTCTAGGTGCGGGAAGCCCCGGTGCCGCACCGCACCATAACCCGCATATGCACCTTGATGAGCAGGTGTTTTGGATGGGAGCGGCTCTACACGTGGCGGTTGTCGCCACGTGGTTCGAGCGTCACGCGCTATCGCGTCAAAGCATCGGCAGACATAAGGGCGCATCGAGCGAGCGCGCATAGCGAGCGCGTGCCAATGCGACCAGCAAGGGCGACCGGCAAGAAGAAGGAGAGGTCTCTATGGCACCCTCGGCAAGCAATCTACCAAGCGGCACTCGGCGTCCCTACTTTGGCTGGTGGCTCGTGGTGTCCGGATTTCTCATCATGGGCACCTGCTACACCACCATGGTGAGCGGCATGTCGCTCTTCCAGCCGCATATCGTCGAGGACCTCGGCATCACCGTGGGCACCTATAATATGGCGAATTCCATGTCCACGCTTGTGTCGATCATCGGTTCGCTCGTTATCGGCAATGTAGTTGACCGCGTGGACGGACGCATTCTGGGCGGGTTTTCTGTCGCCATCACGGCGGCGGCGCTCATCGGCTTTGCCTACGTTGGGGCTGCGTGGCAGCTCTTTCTGCTCTTTGCCATCGATGGCTTAGTCATCGTGGCAGGCACACGCTTGCTCATCTCTATCGTGCTTACTAATTGGTTTACGCTCAAGCAGGGGCTCGCCGTCGCGGTGGCACTCAGCGGTTCGGGCTTCGGCGGGGCGATTTTCTCTCCCGCGGTGAGTAGCCTTATCGCCGCCGTCGGCTGGCGCGCATCCTTCATGGTGCTCGCCGCCGTGTGCTTCATCATCGCGTTTCCCATTACCGTGGCAGTCTTTTATAGCCGGCCTGCCGACAAGGGCCTCGAGCCATACGGCGCTGCCGAGGCTGCGGGCGCAGCGGCTGCAAGCGAGAAACGCGTGGGCGATGTGCCGGTCGATGTTGAGGTGCCTTGGGCTCACGTCTGGCGGCACCCGTCATTCTGGCTCATGGTGGCCGGTTTTATGGTAATGGGCGTTATCAACGGCGCCGCGATTCCCAATTCCATTACTAATATGACGTCGGTGATGGTCGAGGGCCAGAAGATTGTGACCGGCGGCCATGACATGGTGTATGCGAGCTCTATCTACTCGTTCAATATGATCGTGGTGCTTGTATCTAAGATAGCGACGGGGTGGATGTACGACCGCTTCGGCGTCCGTACCGGAATCATCGTGGGAAGCGCAGCGTGCCTTATCGGTTCGGTGGGCCTGTGCTTTGCCAGTACGATGTGGGGTCCGGTGGTGAGCGCAATCTTCTTTGGCTTCGGTACGTGCATGGGTACCGTAGCGCCTTCACTTGTTGCCGTGCGCTGCTATGGGGCGAAAGACGTTGGACGCATCACGGGGTGGCTGACGAGCTTGGAAATGCTGGGGTACGCCTTCGGCACGATGCTCTCGGGCAGTTTGTTCGATGCGTTCCACTCGTTTGTGCCCATGTGGATGATCAATATTGCGGGCAGCGTTCTCATGCTTGTGCTCCTTCTTGCCGCCGCTCCGGCAGCTCGCGCCCTGGTAGATAAGATCCGCCAGGAGACACAGGTGGCATAGCGGGAAATGGAACAGGGGAAGCGCTTGATCGCACCCTATATCAAAGGGTTACCCGACATTTCAGGCACGTTGCTCGGGGAGTCGCGGGTCGGCTCGCCAAAGCCGAGCGAGATTTCAACTTTTGGGCACTCCAGAGGGAAGACCCAAAGCACAGTCGCAAAACTCTGAAGATCGTATACCTTCTGACCTGCGCTTTTCACATTCAGGTAATCCTTTATATTCGGTCGCAGCGGCTAGCAGTGCCCAAAAGTTGCAATCACGAGCGCTCGGATGCGGCTAAATGCCGGTAAACAGCACTATCTAGAGGAGGAACAAGGCAGTGCCGTCCGTAAGTATTTAGATAGAGGATTGTTCTAGTGCGGTTAATTATGTAGGAAATGTGAACCCCCGATTCCCCCTTGCGCGGGCGCCGGGAGGCTGGCATTATATCTCCTTGCCGCGCGGGCCGGAGCGCCCGCAGGCA
>NZ_CEWCAA010000050.1:0-15767 GCF_982429025.1 Enorma sp. | reverse complement strand
GGCGGTGTATATCTCGGAGGTCGCCGCGGCCGGCTCGGCGTCGCGCAGGTCGTGCGCGCTCGGCGGCCGCTTTCTCCATGCGTGGTAGCCCTGCCTGGTGACATGGAGGGCCGCGCACATCTCGGATATGCTCCAGGCGCCCTCGTTGAGCAGGATGAAAGCGAACCTCGCCCTCTCCGCCTGCGAGCCTACAGCTGCCTGCCGGTGAGGAAGGCGCTCGCTTTTAAAAGTATCTCGTTCTCCCTCTTCAGCCGTCCGTTCTCGCGCCTCAGCCTGCGGAGGTCCTCCGCCATCTGGAAGGGGTTGTCACCTGCCGGCGCCTGCGCGGCGTCGGCCCTTTTGACCCATTCCGACAGGCTCCCCGGGTCGACGCCGAGCTCGCGGGCGGTCTCCGCGTAGGTACCGCCCCGCTCCCTGTACAGCCTCACCGCCTGCTGCTTGAACCCTGCCGAATACCTGGGCGACGGATGTCCCATCCCATGCCCCCCTTTCCCCGTTTACGGCATCATGCCCAAACGGAACTCGATGTGTCAACGGAAACGGGGGAGATTCAGATTCAGGACATCTGGTCCAGGAAGATCGTCGGCTGGTCGATGTCGGCCCGCATGACGGCCGAGCTCGCCGACGACGCACCGAGAACGTGCTGCTCGTCGGCAGCCCGGGCGTCGGCAAGACCCACCTGGCGACCACCATCGGGATCGAGGCCGTCAAGGCGGGCAGGGAGGTGAAGTTCATAGACTGCGCCCGGCTCGTGGACGACCTCAAGGACGCCCAGGGCAGGGGCATCCTCAAGAAGAGGCTGAAGTACTACGCCCATTCGAAGCTGCTGATAATCGACGAGCTCGGGTACCTGGACATCGACGAGGGCGGGGCCGACCTGCTGTTCCAGCTCGTGAGCACGCGCTACGAGCAGCGGTCGACGATCGTGACGACGAACGTGGGCATCGGGGCTGGGCCAAGGTCTTCGGAGACGAGGTGGCCGCCAGCGCGATCGCGGACAGGCTCTGCCACCACTGCACCCTGATAAAGATCACGGGCAGGTCGTACAGGCTCAAGGACCTGCCGGCGGACAACAAGAGGAGGGATTGACCAGAGCCGGTGAAAATGCGTTGGCGTGCATGGCGCATCGCCATTGGCGCATCTGGCATAGGTATATTGGCGAATGTGGCAAGAAATAGATTGACGCTAACACGGCGGTGGAGCCGCACGCGTGCGCGCGGCGGATCCAGCGGTCGAGCGTCGACTTGCCGAGGTCGCACTCGCGCATCACCTCGGCGCGGGGCTTGCCGGAGTCCACCAGAGCGACTATCTGCCTCCTGAACTCCTCGGTGAACTGCCTGGGGTGCTTCGGATCCCGCATGGGGCCTCCCTTCCTCGAGGGGCCCTCGGACTCTCATCAGGCTGTCCAAATAAGTATAGCCACATCACTCGGTGCAGCGCTCCAACCCCGCCGCGCGCCTCTACGAGCGACTTGGCTTTCAAGAGGTCTCTGGCGACGACGGGGAGGCCGTGATGGTGCTCCCGCTCGGCAAGCGTGACGAGGGCGCCCAAGGGGGAGCCCCCTTCGAGCGGGCGCGCGCGGCGCAGGGGGTCATCCACGGCTGCACGGAAATCGGCCTGCTCGTGCGCTCTGAGGACACGGGCGTTTCGCTCTTCGACACGACGCTCATTCACGCCCGCGGGGCAGCGCTGAAGGCTCTCGAGGACTGATTAGACAGAGCCCTTGGTGCTTCGCGGCGACGGCTCCCGTCATCGTGCTCAAAGTAGACTGAGATAGTGCACGTTGGGTACAATACATAGCAAATTTCAACAATGTGTTGGAGGTTGTTATGAGTTCGCAGCTTGCTACACGAGTAGAAGATGCCGAAGCGGCGCGTTTTCGCGAGACGACCCGCCTGCTGGGCACGACGCCGGCGGATGCCATGCGCATCTTCGTGTCTGCGTTCAACGCCCATCGCGGCTTTCCGTTTGACGTGCGCTTGCCTGAACCTAAGGTCGAGGCATTCGCTTCCGAGCAGGAGGCGGCGGAGTTTTCAGATCGGCTCGCGTTGAGGATGATGAGCGATGCGCGGTGAGATCTGGACGATGCGAGATGATCTTTACGCAAGCAAGGCGCGACCGGTTGTCATTGTGCAGAGCGACGAGATAATCGGCTTCGATTCTGTCGTGCTCTGTCTGATGACGACGTTTGAGAGTTCTGGCATGCCGACACGCGTCCGGGTCGAGCCCTCCGCAGAAAACGGCCTCGAGCGCACGAGTTTCGTGATGACGGATAAGATTGCTTCGGTCAGTCGCGGCATGTTAGGCAAGCGAATCGGCATCTTGGAGAGAGATCGGATGGACGAGGTTACGGAGAAGCTCGCACTCGTTCTGGGACTCTCATAGCCACGTTCTGCAAAGTATGGGAGTTGTGCCGTCATGGATCTTTCGCGCATAGACGCTCGCCTGCTCTCGCGCCCCGGCACTACCAAGGCGCTCCACGAGAAGTGGGGCTGGATGGTCTACTGGGTGGGCGACAGGCAGTTCGCTTGCGAGTTCACGGCCTCCGCTGACGCCAAGGCACCCTACGCGGGACGTCACCTGCTGTCGCTCAAGTGCGACCCCGACCGCATCCTCGAGCTGCGCGCTGAGTACCCGGGCGCGGTGCTGCCCGGCTACTACTCCGACGGGCGCACGTGGATCTCCGTCGACCTGGACGCCGATCTGCCCGAGGGCCTCGTGCTCGACCTGTGCGACATGAGCTACGACCTCGTCTTCTCCAAGTTGCCCAAGCGCGTTCAGCGGGAGGTTTCTGACGTGTAGCGGCACGGCCTGCGCTGGCGACGGGGCGGTTGCCTGCAATGGGCGAGAGGAGCCCGTGCGAGAGGCGCCCCGATGAATTGGCTTTCGTTCGTAGGAACGGGGACACACGTCACCTGATGCCGTTCCAGCTCAATGCAGAAATCCAAGGCCATTGCATCCAGTTTGCGTGTAATGGCATTTCTCACCATCGTATAGGGGACGTCTGATTTGCTGTTTAGCGCGCCAACTGGAAATCTGCATCCAAGCGAGATCGCCGACTTGCACGCTGGAAACACATCGAGGGGATGATAGCCCTTCGACGCGTTGGCAAACCTATCCATACTCGCGATGCCGCACAAATCTGCGCCGAGCGCAGACAAGATTTCCTTTACCCGTTTGCTGTCTATCGTACTGTTGCTCCGTAACCGCCACCTTGTCTTTGCCTGTTCCATATCATATAGCAGATGCTGCGGGCGGACTCGCTTTGAGCTTTTGTCATGATGGCGAATGCCGATTTCGGCTTCTGCCATAAATTGGTTGATACCGATTTCGGTTTCCGCCAAAATAAGGTGAATGCCGATTTCGGTATCCGCCAGAATCGAGGTCGAGGATGTATCGCAACGCCATGATAAAGCTCCTCGCTTGGAGCGACAGCCCCCATCGCAAGCCGCTCATTGTCAACGGTGCCCGTCAGGTGGGAAAGACATGGCTCGTCCTTACTTTTGGGGCGAATCGCTACGATTCCGTTGCCCACGTCGTGTTCTTGGAGAACGAGGATATGAAACGGGCTTTCGCGGGAAGCCTCGATGCGGATCGCTTGCTTACCATCATCGGCGCGGCGACGGGAACCAATCCCCGTGACGGTAGAACGCTCGTGTTTCTCGACGAGATTCAGGAGTGCCCGCGTGCCATCACCGCTTTGAAGATGTTCTGCGAGCAGCGGCCAGACGTGCCTGTTGTCGCAGCGGGATCCCTCCTCGGCGTGGCTCTCAACCGGGAACGTGAGAAGGATGGGGACGGCACGTCGTGGCCCGTCGGGAAGGTCGATTACCTCGATCTGCATCCGTTCTCGTTCGACGAGTTCGTGCGCGAAATCGGCAACTCTGCACTTGCAGACGCGGTTTCCCAGGGTGACGCCGATCTCATCAGCGTCTTCTCCGAGCGTCTGACTGATCTTTTGCGCATCTACTACTACGTGGGAGGAATGCCCGAGGCGGTGTGCCGCTACAGCGAGACCGGGGATTTTGCGGCGGCACGGGCGGTGCAGCAGACGCTGCTTGCGGATTACGAGCATGACTTCTCGAAGCACGTCGAGAGTGCTCTCGAGGTGGAACGCATCCGTCAGATCTGGCATTCGGTGCCCGTTCAGCTTGCGCGGGAGAGCGACCTTCGTCGGTTCAGCTATGCATCCGTCCGAGAAGGCGGACGCGGGCGGGACTATCGAGATGCTGTCGCATGGCTTGTCGATGCTGGCCTGGTTACTAAGATTCCGCGTGTGACCAAACCGGGGATCCCGCTCAAAGGGTATGCCGACGAGATGTACTTCAAGCTCTACCTGCTTGACATCGGACTTCTGGGCGCGGCGACGGGGCTCGAGCCTCGCGTGCTCGTGGAGGGGAACCGGCTCTTCACTGAGTACAAGGGCGTTTATGCCGAGCAGTTCGTGTGCCAGCAGCTCGTGGCGGGCGGTGCGGTGCCGTACTACTGGTCGGCGGACGGCAAGCAGAAGAAGGGCGAGGTCGACTTCCTGCTCGAGGTTGCGGGGTGCCCCGTCCCTGTTGAGGTCAAGGCAGACGAGAACATCGCCGGGGGAAGCCTCGCCGCATTCGTGCGGGACTATGGGCTCGGGCGTGCTGCGCGCTTCTCGCTGCGCGGGCTTAAGAAACAGGACTGGCTGGTAAACGTGCCGCTCTACGCCGCCAATGCCTTTCCGGACATTCTTGAGCGGCCGAATATAAGCCACAATATGCCACTACGGACATAATGGGGGCGCAGTTTGGATATGTGCGATTGCTCCGCCGGCGTCCAGGGTTGCCGACGGTTCCGGACGAAGGAGTCCTAGGATTCTGCTGAGTGCGGAGATACGCCGGCGCCCTGAACCGCGCCGACCAACACAGTTTGAGTTGTTGGAAGCCTGCCTCATCGCGCATATCTGAACTGCACCGCCATTCATCCTCGTCGTCTTTTGCCCGTGTGCGCTCGTGCTCGCCACACCCACGGCCATCATGGCGGCGATCGGCAACGCCACCAGGCACGGCTTTCTGGTGCGTGAGGGGGACGCGCTCGAGCGCCTGGCGCAGGTCAGGCGCGTGTGCTTTGACAAGACGGGCACGCTCACCACGGGGGAGCCGCAGGTGGTTGCCGTGTGTGCGGGCGAGAAGGACGTGAGCGAGGACGCGTTGCTCGCGGTTGCCGGCGCGGCCGAGAAGCGATCCGAGCACCCCCTCGGGCGCGCCATCGTGGCCGCGGCCACGGAGCACGCCGGAGCGGCGCCGAAGGACCCAACGTCCTTTGCCATGGTGCCCGGTCGCGGCGTAGTGGCCGAGGTGGGCGGGCGCACGGTGTACGCCGGCAGCGCTGCGCTGCTGGCGGAGCACGGTCTGGCTATACCGGACGCGCTGGGGAGGCGCGTGGACGCTACGCGCGCCGAGGGGGCAACGATCACCTATCTCGGCTGGGGCGACACGGCAGCGGGGTTCATCGCGCTCGCCGACCGCGTGCGCGAGAACGCCACCGCTACGCTTTCGGCAGTGTGGGAGACGGGCGTGGAGCCGGTGCTCCTCACGGGGGACCACGAGGCGGCGGCCGCCCACGTGGCTGCCGAACTCGGCATCACCACCTACAAGGCCGCCTGCCTGCCCGAGGACAAGCTCTCCTTTATCGATGACTCGGAGCGCGCGGGCAAGGGCGTTTGTATGGTCGGCGACGGCGTCAACGACGCGCCTGCGCTCAAGCGCGCGCTTGTGGGCATCGCCATGGGAGGCGTCGGCAGCGATATCGCCGTCGACGCGGCGGACATCGCGCTCGTGAACGATGACATCGCCGAGCTGCCGCACCTCCTGCGCCTCTCCCGCCGCATGATGACGACCATCAAGATCAACCTCACGTTCTCGATGACGCTCAACTTTATCGCGATCGCGCTCGCCATCTCGGGTGTCCTGAACCCTGTGGTGGGCGCCCTCGTGCACAACGCGGGCTCGGTGCTCGTTATCGTCAACTCCGCGCTTCTACTGGGATGGAAGCCACGCGTTCGGTAAGGCTGCTAGGGGCGGTATTCGGCCTAGCGGCGAGCTTGATGATTGACGCTTACGAGGCGTCGCTGTAGAAGCATCCGTTACCACCGGGCGAGAAACGCGAGCGTCTGGGTGAAGGCGTCCTCGCGGCTTTGCCGGCATGCTTCGGGGTGGGCGCGCTCGACGCGGAAGAGCTTGAGCGAGGGTGTCTCCATGGGCACGAGGATGTGGCTCGCGTACTCGTAGGAGCGTCGCGTGATCTCGAAGGGATGGGCGTGCTTGGCGAGGCACTGCTCGACGATCCGACAGGCCTCGTCGCTCGGCCACATGGCGTCATGCGAGGGGCTGGCGAGAAGGACGGGCCCGTTGATGCGCTCCACGGCAATCCAGGCCTCCTTGGGCGCGCGCTCGACGATCCGCTCGTAGACGAAGCGCATGTCGAGCTGGCGCTCGGTGACGATACGGCGGATGATGCCGAGGTAGGGGAGCCTCCCGCCGCCCCGCGCGCAGGGCACGGGCTCGCCGCGCCAGGTCCAGCTGGAGCGGTCGCTCAGACCCTTGCCGGCAAGGCTTTTGTTGCCGGTGATGCCCGGCATGGCGCAGGCGAGCGGGGAGATGGCGACGACGCAGGTGATCTGAGGCATGAGCGAGGCGGCGAGAAGCGCCAGCTCGCCGCCCTTAGAGATGCCGTAGATCCCCACGCGGTCAAAGCCACGCTGCCGGAGATAGGCGACGGCACGTTCGATTGGCTCGATCGGCACCTCGATGAGCTCATCGGGGAGTCCCGGCACGTTCCAGTAGCACAGGCCGAGCGCCGCGATGCCCTCCCGTGCGAAACGCGCACCGAGGTTGCGCGGGATGTTCTCGTTGCCCTCGCTGCCGCCGAGCACGATGAGAGCCTTGCCGGAGTACGCTTCGACGTGCCGCTCCGGCAAGTGGAGGAATCCGAAGAAGCCGTCTTGCTCGACGGTGAACCGTTCCATGCCTCCACTTCCCAACGACAGGCCCCACAGCGGACCGATTGATGCTTCCTAGAGACGTCGAGCGCTTTCTGCGGCCAGCGCGATGGTGGTGCCGTTGTGCAGGAGCGCCGAGGTCTGGGGTCGGATGATGCCGACGATTCCCGCAGCGAGAAGCGCCGAGTTGATGCCCATAACCGCGGTGAACGAGCGGTCGAGGCGCCCCATGAGGGAGCGGCTGAGCGCGTGCAGGCGCACGATGGCGTCGAGCCCGCCCGCGGCGAGCGTGACGTCGGCGACCTCCTGCGCGATGGCGGTGCCCGTGCCCATGGCGATGCCCACATCGGCGGCGGAGAGCGCCGGCGCGTCGTTAACGCCGTCACCCACCATGACGACGCGTTGTCCGCGAGCCACGAGCGCCTCCACGTAGGCATGCTTGTCCTCGGGGAGCAGGTCAGCCCGGTACTCGGTGATGCCCGCCTCGGCGGCGATGCGTGCGGCGGTGCGCTCGTTATCGCCGGTGAGCATGATGATGTGGCCGATGCCCTGCGAGCGAAGTGCCGCAATTGCCTCGGGCGCTCCTGCCTTTAAGGGATCTTCGATGCCGAGCACGCCCACCAGCTTTCCGTCTTGGGCGAGGTAGAGCGGTGAGAGGCCTTCGAGGTCGCCGTTGATGCGCGCCTCTGCCTCGGGGGCGACTTCGACGTGCTCGTCCTCCATCACGAAGTGGCGACTACCGATGACGATGCGCTTGCCATCGAGCGCCGATGCGATGCCGTGCGCCACGATATAGGCGACCTCGGCATGGCGTTCGCGATGCTCGAGGCCGCGCGCGGCGGCGGCCGCCACCACGGCGCGCGCCACGGGATGCGGGAAATGCTCCTCCAGGCAGGCCGAGGTGCGCAGCACCTCGTCCTCGGTCCAATCGGGCACGAGGGCGAGCACGCGCGCGACCCGGGGCGTCGCCTCGGTGAGCGTTCCCGTCTTATCGAACACGATGGTGTCGGCGGCGGCGATGGCCTCGAAATGCTTGGCACCCTTGACGGCCATGCCCTCGTGCGCGCTCTGGCTCATGGCGGCGAGCACGCTGATGGACGACGTGAGCCTGAGGGCGCAGGAGTAGTCGACCATGAGGGCGGCCGATGTCTTGGCAAGGCTTTTCGTGGTCGCCGCCACAAGCCCTGCAAGCAGGAAGTTCCACGGCACGAAGCGGTCCGCGAGGTGCTCGCGGCGCGTCTGGATCTCGCTTTTGAGCTGCTCGGAGGCTTCAACGAGATTCACGATGGAGCGGAGCTTGGTCGATGCGGGCTCGGCGCCCACGCGGATGACGATCTCGCCCTCTTCGACCGCGGTGCCGGCGAAGACGTCGTCGCCGGCCATGCGCTCGACGGCAAGCGGCTCGCCGGTGAGTGCCGCCTGGTTGACCATGGCCGCACCGCGTACCACCACGCCGTCGACGCACACGGGCATGCCGGTGCGCGCCACGACGAGGTCGCCTGCGCGGAGACTCTGGGTGGGCACGGTGACCTCCTCGCCGTCCTCGAGGCGCCGGGCGTTTTGGGGAATGGCCATGAGGGAGCGAATGAGTTCGTGCTCTGAGCGCTCACGGGTGGCGTCCTCGAGGACCTCTCCCAGGTCGAGGAGGAACATGGTGCTCGCCGCGGTTTTGGGGTCGCGCTTGACAAACGACAGGCCGATGGCCGTGGCGTCGAGTACCGGCACATCGAGGCGGTGCCGCATGAGCGAGGTGAGGCCGGCGCGCAGAAACCCGAGGTAGTGAAGGCCGGCCCATACCGCCCTCAATGCGGGCGGGAGGAGCCAGCGGCGGATGAGATGGTTGCCCACTAGGCGGATGATGCTGCGCGCGGCGGACGGGACCGCGGGTGCGAGCGCCGTGGGCGCCTGGGCGCGCACCGCATCGAGCTGGACGCGGCTGAGCTCGTTCAGCCGATCGAGCAGGGCGGTTCTTGCAAGGGCGTCGCGGTACCAGATGGCGACCGAGCGAATGCGCGGGTAGGAGCGCACGCGCTCGACGCCTGTCCACGAAGAGAGCGAGGCCTCGAGGGCGAGGGCGTCGGACGCGTCAAGGTGATCGGCAAACGTAAGGCGCAGCCGCCCCGGCACCTCGTGTTCGATGACGTATCGCACGGGCGCGCCTACGCCTTAGAGGGGACGGTCTCTGCGGCGGTATCCGACGCGCCGTCTTCCTCGTTCTCGACGCCGTAGACGCTTTCATTGAGATACGCGGCTTCGGCGACGATGTCGTCCATCTCGGCTCGCGTGCGTTCGACGGTGTCTTCACAGGCCTGCTTCGCGCGCAGCCCAGCCGCGACGGCTTCGACGTAGACGCGTTTCGCCCCGTCGCTCGTAAGCACCTTGGCGCCGACAGACCCGATCAGTACGCCGGCACCCAGAAGCAGACCGTGCGTCCCCTTGAGAAAGCCCAGAGCACTCATGCGAAACTCCTTTCCGCGCACAACAGTACGCCTTGGTAAACAATTACAAGTTAACTGTAGCTCACTCTGAGGAGGGGAGTGGTGTGATTTGCGAATTGGGAAGAACTTGCTGTCAAGAATTCGAAAGAATGCGACGGCTGGTCGCATCCATGGCGGAGCGCTTTCCCGGCGGGCGGCTGGCGTTCGATGCGGCGAGGGAGGACCGCCGACAAGCGATCCGCAGACGATCGTGACGGTCTGCATATAGTATAGGTTCGGTGGTGATTAGGCGAGCAGGCAGATGAGCATCGCAGTGAACATGATCGTGAACACGAGGTTGCTCCACCCGCCGAAGAGAATGCACCGCGCTGGTTGTGGCACGCGCATCCACACGAGCCCAAAAAAGCTCGTCACGATGGGCGTGAAGACGACAAACCAGGCCGGGAAGACAGTTTGCCCCAGCGTGATGGCGGCGGCGAGCAGGATGAACCCGGCGTACATAGGAGTCGTCGCCAGCCGCATGATGAGCATAATGTTGGCGGATACCTCCTCGTAGAGGTCCTCATGCTCCGCTTTAGCGATGATGGAGAGATAGGCGTACTGCGCGTGGTAGGCGCCGCCGCAGATGAGCGCGAAGGCAAGGATGGCTGCCGCAAGCCAGACGAGCCAGGCGAGGTCGCCGCGCGCCGTAAGGGGAAGCGCCAGAAAACCGAGCACGTAGAGGAAGGCGGCGACGGGTCCCAGCGCCCCTCCCACGCGCACGCGCGCGGCGGGAATGCCTCTCATGACGTGCATATAGGGCTTGAGCGTGCCGTCCATGTCGTAGGCGCCGGGCGTGAAGTAGAGCAGCATGTCGCCGGCGAACATGAGCAGCGATCCGAGAAGGCCGAGGGCGATGAATGTGAGGACGAGTGGCATGGTTCTCCCATCCTACAGGTCGCGCACGGAATAGCCGGCGTCTCGGACAGCCTGTGCGCAGGCTTCGCGGTCAATGGGCGTCTTCGACAGAATGTGCGCTGTATTGCGGCCAAGATCGACGCGCGCCCAGGTGCCCTCGAGCGCGTTGAGCGCGTTCTCGACGTTGCGCGCGCACCCCTCGCAGCTCATGCCCCCAATAATGAGCTCCGCAGCATACGGATAGTGCGCCTCGTCGGTGTCCGCGACTTCGACCCGCTTTGGTTTGGGTGCGCGCTCGCTGTCGCTGCAGCCGCAGGCGCAACCGCCGGAGCCAACTCGACGCACATAGCGCACGGCGATTACGGCGACCAGGACGATGGCGGCTGCGACGATGATGAAATCTGCCATGATACTCCCTCCTTCCATTCGAACGAGGCGGCTCGCTCTTGTATAAAATGTTAGCCTTAGTATACTCTCGGAGAGCTTGGAACCGCACGTTCGAAAGAAGAATTTCGAGCAGAAGGGTGTAGCGCGCGCAAAGTTCAGTCGGCTTCGCAAATAACAGCCGCACGAGCGGAGGCACTGCCCGTGCGAGAGACAGGCTGCCTTAGGCGACGAACGCGAACGTTGCGCGGGTGGAGTGCGAGCCGGCCGTCGCAGGCTACGGTCATGTCACAGGTGCGCGGAGCCCGCCGGTTTTGCCGAGATTACGCGTGTGCAGCGCTTCTAGTTTGAAAACGGTATTTCAACGGCGTCATGCCGAACTTCCGTCTGAATGTCTCGCAGAACTTGCCCACGTTCGCGTAACCCACGGCGTACGCAATGTCAGCCACCGGCGAATCACCGTGTTTGAGCAGCTTCTCTGCCCGGCTCATGCGGACGTCCAAGAGGTAGTCCGATATGCACACCCCATACACTCCCTTGAAATACCCTTTCAGCGTGGTTGGTCTCACGCCGAGGGGGCCGCCACCTCGGCGATGCTCCTACGCCGGCTGATGTCATCCGTCAATAAAGCCTCCGCGCGCTTCGCGATGTCGACCTGACGCCTCGAGTAGATGGCAGACTCGCTCTCCCGGCGCGGCGCCCCAGAGCCTGCGATGCGGAGCAGAAGCAAGGGTATCGTGAGGCGGAGTCGCGCATGCTCGAAATCTCCCGCGCCTGGTATAAGCTCGCGAAACAGCCGGGATTCCTCCGGCGCTGCTGCCCTCGTCCAGTTCCTTATGCGTCCAGCCCTCAGATGTGCGGCGATTTCGTTCAAGTTGACGCCGCACGCGGCGAAGAACTCGGGCGGGCGGGCAAGGCTGCTCCGATGAAGGAACAGCTCGACGCCTTCGTAGAAGGCGCAGGGGAACGAGAAGTCCCATACCGTCGTGCGCCTCCTGGTCAGGGAGATCGCCCGTCGCGAGGGCTGCTCCGAGCGGGCGGTGAAGTACAGCCTTGCGCGCGCACGGAGGCGGATGAGGGCCTTGTTGACCGACGGGGATTGAAGGTCGCTCAAGCCCGTTCGGCCCCTGCCCGAACGGGCTTGAGTATCCCGGGGTCAAAAATGATTCGGCTCGGTGACCATGCCGCCGGCAAGCCGCCGCGCATCAGCGTTCCTAGAACTCCCCCTTGACTTCGTGAACGCCCTCCCTCTCGCCGAATCGACGCCGCCTCCACTCGCTCGGTGCGGTTCCGTATTCCCTCTTGAACGCGGAGGAGAACTTGCTCGGGTTCGCGTAGCCGACGCGCACGGCGGCTTCGGCGACGCGCGCTCCCTCGGCAAGCAGGGCGGCGGCGACCTCCATGCGCCGCTTGCGGAGGTACCCCGCGACAGTGCTCCCGTATGCCCGCGAGAAGTACTGGTTGAGTGTCGCCGCGCTCACACCGAACGCCGACGCTAGCACGCGGGCGTCGTGGGCGCAGTCGAGAGAGCCCTCGAGCTCGTCGTGCACGGCGGCAACGATGCGCATCTGGGTGCGTGTGAGGATGAAGCGGGGTCTGGCGCAGGAGAGGTCGCGACGTTGGAGGCCAAGCAGCAAGCCGAGAACCTCGTAGGTGGCCAGAGCCCTGTCGGGTGCTTCGACGAGGGCGGCGATGCGTCTCATATGCCCGTTGAGCTCGCCGTCGCCGCTGAGCACGGCGGCGCTGCCCGCCTGTCGCGCGATGGCCTCGACGGCATCCTCGTCATCGAGCAGCGAGAAAAGCGGCGATCGAGCGATACGCGTGTTCACGAACACCTCGACGCCCCGGTAGCGTCCCGAGGGGTACCGGAACTCGGCGGGGCGCTCCTGCGAGCAGCTGATGCACACCTCGCCGGCCGAGACCGTCGCCAGACCCCCGCTCGGGATGTCGACCTCGCAGCGGCCCTCGTGGCACAGGTTTATCGTCAGCCATTTGCCCCGCGAGAGCGCGGGGAGGGGGACGGACGGGGCCTCTGGGACGTTGGGGCACCGCTCGCACGCGAAGTCGACGTTGGCGACGAACAGGTCGCGCGACAGGGGTCGGCCTCGCATGCACCCGCTCCCGACCGGGTGCGACAGCACCAGCTCGTAGACGCCGTCGGCGTCTTGGACGAGCTCGACGCCGGAGGCGACGCGCAGGCGCGTCCCCCGGTTGCTCTCCGTATCGGTGAAGGGTGCGTTTCCCATAGGCTATCTCCCGTTCGCGTAGTCCAGCCCCATTCGTCTCAAAAGTTTATTTTATCTAACTTGATGAGATTTGGAGCTGAACCTACATCGCGGAGTTGAGGGGGCATACGTTCCAGGCTTACTTTGGTGGCCGCGGGCGTCATGCCCGTTTAAGGAAAGGAGCGATTCCATGAGACTATGCGATGTGGCGACGGGGCTTTCTGCCCGTATCGCATCCGTATCCGGCGATGACCGGTTCGTCTCGCGCGTCACGGCCATCGGGCTGACGGAGGGATGCGCCGTCGAGGTCCTGCAAAACGTCAAGAACCGGCCCGTGCTCGTGCACGTGCGCGACAGCGACGTGGCGCTCGATCGCGGCGACTGCATGCGCATCGAGGTGGAGGTGGTCGCATGAGCTGCGAGAGATGTGCGGCTTCCTGCCCCGCGGCGGGAGGCGCGAAGGAGCCTGCCGCCCGCAAGGCGGCGGGCGGCGTCACGGTCGCGCTGCTCGGCCAGCCCAACTCGGGCAAGTCGACGCTCTTCAACGGGCTCACGGGGGCGCGCCAGCACGTGGGCAACTGGCCCGGCAAGACCGTGGAGCGGAAGGAGGGGACGTTCGAGCGCGGCGGCACGGCGTTCCAGGTCGTCGACCTCCCCGGCTCGTACGGGCTCGCGGCCAACTCGCCCGAAGAGGAGGTGACGCGCGACTACCTCGCATCGGGCGCTGCCGACATCGTGCTCGTGATGGCCGACGCGTCGCAGCTCGAGCGCAGCCTCTACATGCTCGCCGACTTCGTTGCGGCGTGCCCGGAGCAGCCGTGCCTGCTCGCTCTCAACCTCATGGACGTCGCCGAGAACCAGGGCAAGCGGATCGACGCCGTCCTTATCGCGCGGCGGCTGGGCGTTCCTGTGGTGCCGCTCGTCGCCTCGCGCCCCGAGGGATACGGCGCGCTGCTTGACGCGCTTGCACGCACGGTGCGCGAGCGTTCCGTCGTGGATGGCGCGCGCCTGCGCGAGGGGATCGCTGCCGCCCCCGACACGATCCAGGGCACGGCCGCAGCGAAGTTCACCTGGATCGAGGGGCTGCTCGACGGAGCGGTGGAGGCGCCCGCGCGCCCGCACGCGCTTTCGCGCTTCGATCGCGTGGTCACGGGCTCGCGCTGGTCGAAGCCCATCACCATCGGCATGATCTTGCTCGGGTTCATCCTGGCGTTCGTGCCGGCTATTCCCATCATGATGCTCGGCGGCGCCATCTCGTCGCTCGGGCAGGTCGTGGCGGGCGCGCTCGCGCAGGCGGGCGCCCCCGATGTTCTGGGCAGCTTCCTCGCGGGCGTGGTGTTCAACAGTTTGTGCTTCGGCACCATGATGGTGGGCTACGTCTTCGGCATCAACCTCGTGTTCGGCCTCTACGAGGAGGCGGGCTACATGGCGCGCATCTCCTACGTGTTCGACCACACCATGGCGCGCTTCGGGTTGCAGGGCAAGTCGCTCATGCCCTTCCTCATGTGCCTCGGCTGCACGATGGGCGGCGTGTCGGGTTCGCGCGTCATCGACTCGTGGGGCCAGCGCATGCTCACGGTGATGATGGCCTGGGCCATCCCGTGCGGCTCGACCTGGGGCGTGGTTCCGGTGCTCGCCGTGGCGTTCTTCGGCGTGGCCGGCGCGCCGCTCGTGATCGTGGGCATCTTCGCCGTGACGATTCTCATCATGTGGCTCGTGGGCAGGGTGTTCGGGCCGCGCCTGGTGGCCAAGGGGGAGCGCGCCGGCATGGTCATGGAGCTTCCGCCGTACCATCGGCCGCATCTGGGCAACGTCGCGCGCGGCGCCCTGCTCAAGAGCCGACAGATGTTCGTGCGAGCCATCCGGGTCGTCGCCCTCTTCGCCTTCGCGATTTGGGCGCTTACCTACACCGCGACCGGCAGCGTCGAGGGGTCGGTGCTCTACGCGCTCGGTACCGCCATCGAGCCGGTCACGCGCTTCTTCGGCATGGGTTGGCAGACGTTCACCGCGTGGTTGTGCGCCCTCGTGCTCAAGGAGTCCGCGCTCGGGGTGCTCTCGGGGCTCTTCACGGGTGCCGCGACGCCCAACGCCGTGCTCGTGGGCGTCATGACCGGCGCCGCCGCCGCGGCGTCGAACATCGGCGAGGTCATGGCGCAGGCCATCTCGGCTCCCGAGGCGCTCGCGTTCATCTTCGCGTTCACGTTCAACATGCCGTGCGCGGCGAGCGTGTCGGCGACCTGGGGTGAGGTGCACTCGACCAAGTGGACTGTCATCACGGCGCTCTTCTACATCTGCTGCTCTCTGCTATTGGGGTGCGTCGTCTACCACGTGAGCGCGCTGTTCTTGTAGCGGGTTGTGCCTGAGGGGAAGGGCTGGTGCGATAGGGCGAGCAAAGTGTGGCGCGCCGCGGCATCCGAGGGGTTCCGATTACCGGATGTGCCTGCGGTCGCCATGCTTGAAGAGGCTTTTGAACCTGGTAGCTCCCATGCCGGCGACCGATGCCACCTCCTCCTGGCTCGCGCCATCGCGCCAACGTGAGTTCGCGAGCTCCATGGCGGCGAGGATCCCGACCCGCGCCCGGCGGTCCTCGGGCAGGGCCGCGACCGCGGTGCCGACGAGGGAGCCGAGCAGCATCCTCGCCGCCCCCTCGTAGACGAGCCCCGCCCCCGGGGCCGCAGGGTTCGTGCGCGCGATCTCGTTGAGCGCCCCGTCGTGGTGCTCGACGACGGCCGCGTGGCCGAGCGGGGCGCGCACGCCGCGCTCATGGCAGCGGGCGGCCTCTACGCCCGCCTCGTCCGCTGTGTTTGGTCAAGTCTTCTTTTTTGAAATGGGCATGCGCTTCTTTCGGGTTCG
>NZ_CEWCAA010000049.1:0-16366 GCF_982429025.1 Enorma sp. | reverse complement strand
CGCTCGCGCTCCACCACGAGGGCAAGCGTGGGGGTCTGCACGCGACCGGCGCTGCGCACGTTGCCAAAACCCCCGAAGCGCGCGAGCGTGAGATAGCGGGTGAGCACCGCACCCCAGATGAGGTCGATGTATTGACGGCTCTCGCCCGCATCGGCAAGATCTTGGTCCAAACTCACCAGGTTATCGAAGGCCGCCGTGACCTCGCCCTTGATGAGGGCGGAATAGCGGGCGCGACTCGTGGGAACATCGGGCGCCACCTCGCGCACGCAGTTGAGGGCATCCGAACCGATGAGCTCGCCCTCGCGGTCGAAGTCCGTGGCGATGATTACGTGATCGGCCTTTTTTGCAAGGTTTTTGAGCACACGGATAATCTCCTTCTCCGCAGGCTTTTTGATAATGGGCGCCCACGTGAGATACGGTAAGCTCTCGACCTTCCAGCCCTTGATGTTGATGCCGTTGGCAAGGAACGGCTTGCGCTTGGTGTCGTACGGCGGGCGCGCGAGCCCGTCGGGCACGTCGGCGGGGAGGACCTCCCCGTCTTCCGTTACGCTGTACCAGCCTTGCTTCTTATCGAAGAGAACCTCATCGGGGAAGTCGGGGGCAAGAATGTGGCCAGCGAGACCCATGGAAACCCAATCCTCGCCCTGCACGGTAAAGCGGTACACCTGCGTGTTATATACCTTGTCGGTCTTTGGCTTTCCATCGGCCAGAAGCTGGGCGATCTTTTGGGCGGCGATGTTCTTCTCTGCGATGACGAGTTTCAAGGTCGGACCTCTTGTAGTTACGTGGTTGCGACGGCGCGGGCGCAGCGGAATACGCGGTGCGCGCACCGTACCTCGGTTTTGCCTGTTCTAGCGGGACAGTATACGCGAGTTGCCCTGAGTTTACGAAAACCTCACCGGCGAGCGGCGTTGAGAGCGCGCGGAGCTACCTGGCACCAGCCTGCCCAATCAAGAGACGCCCTTCGAAAACGGGCATGATTTCGATGAATCTCGCTTTTTGTACCCCCTCTTTTTTGCAAAAACCTGCCCGTGGACGATGGAGGCACACCGAGAGAGCGCGCCCGTGGACGATAAGAGCGCGGCAAAAAAATCGCCCGTAAACAGGGAATTGAAACGGCAAAACCGCACACCGCACATGGTGCCATTCCCGCAGGAAATATTCGCAAGCTGTTCATACACAAGCCTTCGCAACGGGTACACTACCGCTAGCGGCGGAGCCCGTACCACTTCTACGGGCGGCGCTACGGTTGTTGTGGGCTAGTTGCCGCTAGCCCACTTCATTTTTTCCGTCTCGTCATCCGCCATCGCGAATACTCTTTTCGGGCTCTGCCAGCTGCTGTTGCCAACCTACTTCACGCGCACGGAGCCACTGATGGAATCGGCCGTAATCTGCGCCGAACCATCACCGTTGACCACCTGCGCGCTGAGCGATCCTGGCTCGTCACGTTCCGCCAACTCCCCAAGCTCGCACACGAACCCGCCCGACACGCGATCGCTCGTGAGCGTGAAGCCGGCGTCATCCGGAACATCCAGCGTTATAGACCCGCTCGTTGAATCAAGCGCCGTCTGCGGCGGCAAAGCACCAGCAAGCGTCACATCGAGTGCCCCCGAAACGCTCGTAACGGAAAGATCGGTCGTCACCGCTCCATCGAACGAAACCGACCCGCTGATCGAGGCAATCTCAGCACGGCCGGCATCGAGCCCTTGCACCGTGATGTCTGTGCTTACGGTAGATACGATGAGATGGTCGCAAACGACTTGGTCGATCCCCATGCTGGCCGACGTGCCCGAAAGATCTACCGACGAGAGCGAAAGCCCCTCGGGAAGCTCGATCGTGAGTGCAAATGCCGGGTACTCGAGCCCGTTGTTGCTTTCGGGGAGCCCGTCGTCAACGATGAGCGTACCTGTGCTCTCGTCGAGCGAGATGGAGGAATGACGCGGATCCATGTCGTACGTGCCCGCACCGAGCCGCGCCCGCACCACGACATCATCGCCCGCTCCGCGAACCAGCCTCACCTCTCCTCCATCCCACGTTACATCGAGCCCCTTTACCTTGTCGCCGTCGAACGACGCGCGCTCGTCGATGGGCTCATCGAGCACCGTGGTTTCCCCGCTGCCCGATCCGATGACCGGAAGATCGATAGAGGGCAGGCGGCTGGAAGTTGTCCTCCGGGCAAGCGCGACCATGAGCGGGAACCCAATGAGCAGTGCAATCACGACAGCCGCCGCGATGACCTTGGCCTTCTCGGCTTTTGTGAGGCGATCGAAGCCCTTCATGCCTACCTCCTCCCTTCGTCTTCACCGTGCAGGCGCTCACGCTGCTCTGCTGCATCCATGATGTTCGCGACCCAGCGATAGAGCGGGATGGTAAAGAACACCAAGAACGAGAAGGGCGCGGCTCCCATGATGGTGAGCACGAACCAGAGGGGAATCATGAGGATGCCGTACGGGAACGAACGCCACGCCCCTTTAGCGTGCCCGCGGCCCGTGCCCTCGGCAGCCTGCGCCACGCGCTCGCTCGCACGTGTGGCCGCCTGCGCTGCCTCGGCAGCCGCCCTGCTCGCCTCCGCCGCAGCGGTGGCCGCCTGTGTTGCCTGTTCTGCACGCGCGCGCTGCGCGCCGAGCTCTTCTTCCACGCGCACCTCGCTTGAACGTTCCGCGCGCTCGAAGGCAACGTCGTCCTCGATCTCTTCGTCCACCCGAAGCAGCTCATCAAGACTCACGCCGTAAAGGCGCGCCAAGGCAATCAGGTTCTCGGTATCGGGCGAGCTCTCCGCGCGCTCCCACTTGGAAACGGCCTGCCGCGACAAGCCGAGTTCGCGCGCAAGCGACTCCTGGCTGTACCCCCTTGCGCGCCTGAGCTCCGCTAGACGCTGGGCTATCTTGACATTCATGGTTCTCCAACCTCGTGTTGCGAACGCCTGGCCTTCCCGGCACCGGTACCGTTGACCCCACCGTACGAAAGACGGCGGTCGCACGCCAGAAAGTCTGGTAGGAATTTACGCAACTTTTAGTTGCGATGCCCCTGAACTGCCATTTTAGTTCTTTTCATGCGGAAAGCAGCCTCGGCTAGCGGCGCCGCGTTGCACCACGGCACAAGCCTCCCTCGGGCAGGATCACGCCTGCGGCGTGCGCGCGGTCTCGATCTTTCCGGCAAGCCAGTCGCACCAAGCGTCCATGCCCTGCCCCCGCGTTGCGCTCACCTCGAACCGCGGCGCAGTTGGATTAAGGTCGTCGAGCGTCGAGCCGTAGGCATCGAAGTCGAAATCGAAGGCAGGGGCCACGTCGACCTTGTTAAGCAGCAATGCCCCCGCGTGCTGAAAGATGCCCGGGTACTTGAGCGGCTTGTCATCGCCCTCCGGCACCGAGAGGATCATGATGGAGAGGTTCTCGCCCAAATCGAAGTCGACCGGGCACACAAGATTTCCCACGTTCTCGATAAAAATCACGTCGATGGCATCGAGCCCCACAGCGTCGTCGAACGCATCGACCGCTTGGCCGATCATGTTTCCCTCGAGATGGCAAAGGCCGCCCGTGTTGATCTGGATGGCGGGCATGCCGGCCTCTTTCATGCGCACGGCATCCACGTCGGAGGCGATATCGCCCTCGATGACGGCGCAGCGCAGCCCGCGGGCCGCCAAGCGCTCGTTCGTGGCAAGAATGGTGCTCGTCTTACCCGATCCAGGACTCGAGAGCACGTTGACCACGTACGTACCCGTGCGCGCGAACCGATCACGCAGCTCGGTGGCGAGCCGCTCGTTGCGCGAGAGGATGGGCTGCTCCAAGGCAATCGTCTGCTCTGCCATATCATCGCTCCTTATCGAATGAGACAGTTGTACCGGGTCAAACTGTCTCATCTAGCTAGCTCTCAACCTCCATGGATACCAGATCGAGCTCACGACCGCGCAGCAGGTGGGTATCGCGGCCGCCGCACACCGGGCAGCGAACATGGAAGCGATCGTGGTCGAACTCCTCGCCACAAGCCAGGCACCGGCTCCGAGGGTGAACCTCCTCGACCTCAAGCTTGCAGCCACAGGTTACCGGGTCTTCCTCGGTCAAGACCTCCCAGGCAAAATCGAGCGACTCGGGCACCACCTCGCGCAGGTCGCCTATGCGAAGCGAGACAGCCACCACCCGCGAAGCGCCTGCCTCGCGCGCGGCGGCTGTGACCGTTTCCAATATGCCCGAGACGATGCCCAGCTCGTGCATGGCGTCTCGCTACTCCTCGTCATCCTCGTCGGAGAAGAAGCCCACGCGACTGCCCTTGAGCCCCGCCTTGCCCTCGCGCGCGATGATGACGAACCTCGTCACGAAGAGCGAAATCTCGTAGAGCGAGAGCAGCACCGCATACATGAAGATCATGGTGACGGGGTTGGCGTCCGGCGTGACCGTTGCCGCGATCACGGCCATGGCAACGTAGATGTAGCGCCAGGCCGCACGGAAGGTCACGTACGGGACGATGTGGAACACGGCGAGGTAGAAGACGAAGAGCGGCAGCTCGAACGCCACGCCGAAACCGATCATGAGGAGCACCTCGATATTGAGGTAGTTCTCAAGATCCGCGAACGCCGTAGCGATGGAGTTCGTCTCGTTGATGAGCCATTCGAAACCGGGCGGCACGATGAAGAAGTAGCAGAACACCGCGCCCACAAAGAACAGCGCCGTAGCGATGAAAAGCGTCGGGACGACCCATTTGCGCTCGTTGGGCTTGAGCGCAGGGAGGAAGAACCCGAGAATCTGCCACAAAATCATGGGCACGCAGACCACGCAGGCGGTCTTGAGTGCGATGGAGAAGCGCAGCGAGAAGCCGCCGAGCGCGCTCATGACGTAGAACTCGCCGCCTACGAAGGGGGCGATCGGGTCGGTGAGCACGTCGATCACCGTAGGCGCGGCGAAGTAGAACACCACGGTCGCCACGATGATGGTTACGATCACGATGGTCAGACGACGCCGCAGCTCTCCCAGATGGTCGAGAAGCGGCATGCGTGCGGGTCCGACGGGCATTACTGCTCGCCTCCCTTCTCGGTCTCGGTCGATGCGGCGGAAGCTGCTGCAGGGGCCTCGTCGCTCGCCGTTGGGGCCTCGTCACCCGGGGCGTCCTCGGCCTCGGCAGCCCTATGCTTGCGCGGACGGCGAGCATACAGGCTCGTGACGGTGTCCTGGGGGTCCTCTTCGGCTGCCGCGTCGGCAGGCTGGCCGTCCGCCGCGCTGCGCTCGCCCGCCTCAGCGCGATCGCCCGAGGCATCGCCCGCAGGTTCGGCCGAAAATCCAGAAACCGCGCCCTCAGCGCTGGTGCCCGACTCTGCGGTGGCCGCGGAACCCTCAGCATCTGCTGCCTCGGCCTCGCGAGCGGCCTTCTCGGCAGCTAGGCGGGCACGGCGCTCCGCGAACGTCTCCTTCCGCGCCTCGGCGGCCTTAGCCGTTGCGAGGTCGGCGCTATCGCTGGCGGCGGGAGCGTCGGCATCGGCGTCCTCGTCGGCAGCTGCGGCCTTCTTCGACGTGGCGGGCGCGTTGGCGGCAGCCGCCATGGGGTCGATGACCTCGGACTGGACGACGGACGTCACCTTCTCCTGCGTCTCCCGGAACTGGCGGAGAGCGCGCCCGATGGTACGGCCCATCTGCGGAAGCTTATCCGGCCCGAAGAGCAGGAAGGCGAAGACCACGATGATGATGAGCTCGGTCTGCCCGATTCCGAACACAAGAACCTCCTGGATTTCGATTCATAGCGGCGCATGGCAAGCTGGCGCCCCGCCATGCACGGCACCGCGGCGCATAACCGCAAAAGTATAGCGCCGCCCTCCCCAGGAAGGCGGCTCCGAACAAAGCCCTTACAGAGCGGTAATAGAAATCTCCGCGTCAACGCCGAGCAGCTGGGCCACGCGCATGACCCCCGGCTGGGCGTTCACGACCGAGAAGCCGCGGCCGCGCTCAGCCGCATGATGCGCCGCGCCCACGAGCACGCCCACGCCGGTCGAGTCGATGTAGGCAACGTGCTCAAAATCGAGCTGGATGGCCTCGGTGGGCTGCTCGAGCGCAAGATCGATCGCATCGCGCAGCTTGGAGGCGTTCGAGATGTCCACTTCGCCGGTGACGCCGATGGTGTAGCGCTCGGGCGAAGCGTTCGTGGTGATGGTCAGATCCATGGTAGCTCCCAACGTTCTGGCGCATGCCAGGTCGAGTCAATGCATCCGCACGGATGGCAGCAGCTCGTGCCGCAGCACCTATGCAGCATCTTTCATTGTACCGACGATACGGCGTGCCCGAGCCGCTGCAAACGGAATATCAAATCTTTCGCATGCCGGACGGGCGAGCGGGAAGCCCCGCTCCTACCGTTCCTCGAGAGCGAGCTGCGCAGACACGAGCTTGGTCGCGAGCACGAGCACGTCGAGGGCGGCCTCGAGCTCATCCACGCTCGGGTACGTCGGAGCGATGCGGATGTTCGTATCGTGCGGGTCGTTGCCATATGGCCACGTGGCACCCGCCGGCGTGAGCTTGACGCCCAGTTCCGCACAGAGCGCCGCGATGCGCTTCGCCGAGCCCTCGGGGCCATCGAACGAGACGAAGTAGCCGCCGTTAGGGTGCGTCCACGTGGCGCAGCCCGTACCGCCGAGCCCCTCGGAGAGCTTGCGCTCCACCGCATCGAAGCGCGGACGCAGGAACTCCGCGTGCTTGCGCATGTGCTCGTGAACGGCATCCAGATCGGGCAGGAAACGCGTGTGCATGAGCTGGTTAAGCTTGTTCGCGCTGATGAGGCCCACCTTGAGGGTGTTGGCAACTTCCACCACGTTTGCAGGGCTGGACCCGAAGAACGCAATGCCCGCACCCGGGAAGGTGATCTTGGAGGTAGACGCCACGCCCAGGATGCGGTCCTCGTTACCCGCCTCGCGCGCGATGTCGAAGATGTTCGCGAGCTCGTCGCCATCGTCGGTGAGATCGTGCACGGCATAGGCGTTGTCCCACACGATGCGGAAATCCGGGGCTGCCTTGCACGTGGCCAGGCGACGCACTGTCTCCTCAGAGTAGGTGACGCCGGTGGGGTTGGAGTACTTGGGCACGCAGAACATGCCCTTGATGGAATCGTCCTCAGCCAGCAGGCGTTCGACCTCGTCCATGTCCGGACCCGTCTCGGTCATGCGCACGGGCACGTTCTCGATGCCGAGGTCCTGCGTGATGCCGAAGTGACGGTCGTAGCCGGGGGCGGGGCACAGGAACTTCACGTGATCGAGCTTGCTCCACGGCGTGTAGCCGGGCACGCCCTTCTCCCAATAATGGATGAGGATGGACTGCATGATGTTCAAGCTCGAGGAACCCAGCACGATGGTCTGCTCGGGCGGCACGCCGATGAACTCTCCTGCCAGACGGCGAGCCGAGGGGATGCCCTCAAAGCAGCCGTAGTTGCTGCAATCGACGCCCTCGTCCATGAGGTCCGCATCGCTCGTCAGGATGTCGAGCATGGGGCGAGAGATGTTCACCTGCTCGGGGGACGGCTTGCCGCGCGCCATATCGAGCTTGAGCTCCTTGGCACGCGTCTCCTCGACCTCGCGCTCGAGCTCGGCGATTGCCGCCTTGAGTTCTGCGGTATCCATCTTCTGGTATGCGTTTTGCATGCGCTCCTCCACCCCGCGTCTCCCCGTTTGCCGGGTCGTGACGCGTAATCGTTGCGTTATCCCGGGACAGTATACCGAGTTCTTGGAGGAACGCGCTGCTTGCCAGCGTATCGAAACACAATATCCGTTCCACCGCCAAAGAGGGAGCCAGCACCCCGGCCGTCCAGCGCAGCGACGCATGCTCCCACGTTCTCGGGCGAGATCTGGACATCACGGGCGTTGTCGGGCGAGATTTGGACGCTCAGAGCCTCCCATATGGCGAATTATCGCCCGAAAACAGATCGAGTGTCCAAATCTCGCCCGAATGCGCCCGGCGTCCGGATCATGCCCGAAAACGCCCCGCGTCTGGATCTCGCCCGAAAACACCGCGGACGCAGCCATGCCGCATCTTGCGCGGCGCACGGCAAACGGGGAAAATGAGCCCACCAACGAATGAGGAGGATTCCATGGACATGGCGTCGTTTCGGGCAGAATCCTACGGCGAGCTGCAAAGCCTCGTCGACGGGCTCTATGCCACGCGCACCTTCGTCGACCGGCTCGACCTCGTGATGCAAGCCGAGGTCCTCGACCTCGATGCCGACCTCCAGGAAATCGTCTCGCTGCTCCCTCCCGGCTCATACGAGCGCCAGCGGCTCTGCGACCAGCTCAACTCCGCAATCGCCGCTCACGGCTGGGGCGCCGTATACGGCACCGTGGAATAAACAATCGCAGAGCCGGATTGTATGTCCGCCATCCCGAAGCCGGTTTGAACGCCCCGCCATCGCAGCGCGAGCTCTCCCACAGAAAGGCAACCATGAACGACATCCAGCGCGAATACAACGAGGCCATCGAAGCCGCCGACGTAGCGTTGGCGCACCTGTACCGAGCCCAGGAGCTCCTCGGCTCCGCAGGAAACTGGGGCCTGTTCGACATCTTCGCCGGAGGAGCGATCAGCTCCTATATCAAGCGGAGCAAGATGCAGGAAGCGCAGACGGAAATCGATGCGGCCCGCGAGGCCCTGCGCATCTTCGTGAAAGAGCTGCATGACGTGGAGGGGGCCTCGGGCATCCAGATCGACACCGGCGGCTTCATGTCGTTCGCCGACATGTTCTTCGACAATGCGTTTCTCGATATGTACGTCCAGATGCAGATCAGCGAGGCCCGCCAGCAGGTGGCTGCGGCGATCCAGCAGGTCGAGGCCGTGCGCGAGGCGCTCAACGGCAGGCTATAGAACCACAGCGGTCGTCGGCGCCACAGAGGCCGCCAGCGCCACGACGAGCTTAAGCGCCTCGCAAGCCTGAGCATCGGCGCGCAACGCCGCTATGGGCGCGCAGCACGACCGTCAGCGCCTCCCGCGACACGCAATGCTCATGTAGATGAGGCCGATGATTGCGGCCGATACCGAGCCGGCAAGGATGGCCGTCTTCGACGCGAGCAGCTCCGCCGGGGTCTCCGTGAACGCCAGGCCCGCGATGAGAATGGACATCGTGAAGCCGATGCCGCCCAAAATGCCGATCCCCGCGATGTGCTTCCACTGCACGCCCTCGGGCAGCTGCGCGAGCCCGGTCTTCACCATGAGGAACGTCATGCCAAAGATGCCGATCGGCTTCCCGAGCAGCATGCCCAGGTACGTGCCCACCGCGACGGGATCCACCACGAGCGCGCCCAGGTCGACGCCCACGAGCCGCACCTGAGCATTCACGAACGCGAAGATGGGCAGGATGATGAAATTGACCGGCGTCGAGATGCGGTGCTCCAGGCGCTGAAGCGGCGGCGTCACGCGGTGCATGACGCGCTCAACGCCGTAGACGGCATGCGTGAAATCGTGCTGCCCCAGGATATGGGCCTCGTCGTCGAACGTGTCGTCAAGCTCGGGCAGCTTTCCCTCGAGCCAGCCCACAAGCCCGCCGGCGTTGATGTCGGAACGGCCAGGGATGGTGAACGCCAAGATCACGCCGGCGAGCGTCGCATGGATTCCGGACTGGAAGAGGCAGAACCACAGCACGAGACCGAGCGTCACGTACGGCGCGAGCCCGAAGTGCCGACGCCGGTTGAGCATCGCCAGCGCCAGCGTGACGGCAGCGGCTGCAAGAAGCCAGATCGCGCTCGGGGCATGCCCGTAGAAGAGCGCGATGGCAAGAATGGCAAGGAGGTCGTCTGCGATGGCGAGCGTTGAGAAGAACACCTTGATCGCTGGCGGCACACGACTGCCCAGAAGCGAGAGCACGCCGAGCGCGAACGCGATGTCGGTCGCCATGGGAATGGCCCACCCGTAGATGGCGCCGCCGCGGTTGATGACCGCGTAGATGCACGCGGGAACCACCACGCCGCCCACGGCGGCAAGCATGGGCAGCATGGCCTGCCGGGGCCGGCGCAGCTCGCCCACGGTCATCTCGTATTTGAGCTCGATGCCCACGAGCAGGAAGAAAATCGCCATGAGAAAGTCGTTGACGAAAAGCTCGAAGGTGAGCGAGAACTCCCAGCCGCCTATGCCAATGACGACCGGGCGCGCGAACCATTCGTGCAGCGGCTCGTAGAGCTCCGTGTTGGCGCACACCACCGCCGCAACCGCGGCCACGATCATGACCGCCGCAGCGATGGTTCCGTTTGAGGTGATGCGTTCGAGCACGCTCCTCCGCTCAAGGCGGCGACGCTGCCTGCTACTGATCAACGGCGCCTGCTTCGCCGCAGCGCCCTGCTTGCTCTTCTGCCCACTCATCGAGCGTCTCCTTCTCCTCAGTCTTGCCATCTGCCGCGCTATCGCAGCAGGGAGGCAACGATATACGCCACATAGAGAAACGTGAACGCGATCCCGTCGATACGCCCTACACGGTTGCGCGGCCTATGGAAGGCGCACGCGAGCAGCGCGGCGGTGAAAACGATCTGCAATATGAAATCGACATTGTACGCCGCATCGTAGGGAACCGCCGAGAACAGGGCCGGTGCGCCGATCACCAGCAGCACGTTCGCCACGTTCGAACCGATCACGTTGCCCACGGCAATCTCGGTATTGCCCTTGAGTGCAGCCACTACGCCGGTTACCAGCTCTGGCAGGCACGTGCCGAGCGCCACGACCGTAATTCCGATGACGCGCTCGCTCACGCCGAGTCCACCCGCCACGATTACCGAGTTGTCGACCACAAAGTCCGCTCCGAATTTGAGCAGCGCGATGCTCACCGCGATGACGAGCGCATCGATCAGCAGATTCTGCTGCCTTAGCTTGACCGCTGCCGTACCTGTGGCCGATCCAGCAGCGGGCGCTGCAGCCGAACCCTGCGCGAGCCCAGCAACCGAGCCGGCAGCGGGCGCAACAGCGGCCATCGGGCCCTGCTCGAGCGTGCCTGCTGAATCTGCGGCTGGTGTGGTGGCGAGCGTAAGCGGCTCGACATCGCTCATGTCCTCCGCACGCTTAGCCCGCGTGCCGACCACGGCAGAACGCACCATGAACGCCGCGAAGAAAGCGAGCATCGCCGCACCCTCTACCACGGTGATCTGACCCCCGGTATTGGCGAACACCAGGAGCAGCGCCACCGAGGCGATACTCGCGGGAATTTCGAAACGCCGCGTGCTTCGGGCCAGCGGGATAGGCGAGATGAGCGACGAGATGCCCAAGATGAGCAGGATGTTTGCCAAGCAGCTGCCCACCACGTTGCCGAACACCATGTCGGCGTGACCGCCCGCGCCAGACGTCACGCTCACCACCAGCTCGGGCAGCGACGTGCCCACGGCAACGATGGTCAGCCCGATAACGCGCTCGGGCATGCCGAAGCGCGCAGCGATGTTGCTCGCCGATTCCACGAGCTTATCGGCGCCAACAACGAGCAGAACAAAACCTATCAGGATGAAAGCGAATTCAACGACATAGGGCATGAGGACCTCCCAACCGCCACGGGACACGCGGCGGACACAGCAGCGAGCAAGGGCTTGAGCTGGGGACGCAGGCGGGCCCGGCGCATGCGCCGAACACCAGTCGTCCCTATGCAACAATCGCCTTGCGCTCACCAGCCCTCATGGTCAAACGCAAGGAGCTGTTATGACCCGTCGCCATAGCATCCTCCATGCTCTCGTTCGTTGTAGGTAGCCGCCAGGGGCTCTCTGCCCGGCGCACGTTGCCCAAAAAAGCGAGGCGCCAATCGGGCACCTCGCCGATATCGTTTCTATTGTCCCCGGAATACGGGCTTTTCCGCAGCATCCGCCGCGTGAATCCACAGCACCTCCGCGATAGCGCCTCGAAAGGGTCTGCGCGGGCGCGCAGCTCGCCCCTTGAATTGCCTGATCGCATAATCGTGCGACCCGTACCTCGATCCGTTCGACTGTGTCACCGCGCGACGCACGCCTTGGACCGTTCGGCTGCGTACCGAGAAGCGCTATCTCCGCTTAGTTGGCAGCGAGGATGGGTGCAGCCACCTGCTTCTTGCGGGAGAGGACGCCGGGGCACCAAACGCCTTCGGCCACGTCCTCGATCTTAAGGCCCTTCTGAGCGGCAGCCGTGTCGCCCTCCAGCAGCACCTGCGAGCCCTCCTCCATGATGTCGGTAATGCACAGCACGATGCCGTCGGCGCCCTTCTGGGCCTGGTAGGCGCGCATCGCCTCGCGGATCTCGGGGATCATGCCGAGGGCGCGGGTCTTATCGACCGTCTCGTACTGGCCGATGAGCAGCTGCTTGCCAGCAACTTCGAAGAGCTTGATGTCGTTGCCGACCATCTGCTCGGGCGTGAAGGAGCCGGACGGGCGGGAGAGGAAGACCTCCATGCCGAACTTCACCGGGTCGACGCCCAGCTGCTCGCCGAGCTTGGCGGCGGTGGCACGGTCAACATCGGTGGTGGTGGGACTCTTGAGCATGAGGGTGTCGGTCATCATGGCCGAGAGCAGAAGCTTGGCCTGCGTATCGGTGAGCTCCTGGCCCAGCACCTCGAAGAGCTTGGCCACGACGGTGCAGCTGGAGCCCCACGGCATGGCCACGATGGTCAGCGGCGCGGCAGTGGTGAAGTCGCCGAAGCGGTGATGGTCCACGACGCCCACGATCTGGGCGTTCGCCAAACCGGCAACACTCTGTCCGGGCTCGTTGTGGTCGGTGAGGATGACCTGCTGCGGGTCCTCGCCCTCGGCCGCGGGCTCGATGGCATCGAGCAGCATCGGCTCGGGCAGGCCGGCGTCGGCGAGGAGCTTCGCGGACTCAGCCGGTAGCGGGCCGAGCGCGCGAGCCTCGTACGTGCACCCGTTGAACTCAACCTGGTTCAGCAGCTGAGCCAGCACCACGGCGGACATGACGGCATCGTTATCGGGATTCTGGTGTCCGAAGACGAGAACCTTGCTCATGTGTATGCTTCCCTTCGCACAGGGCGGGGCAGGCGCCCCGCGAGTTTCCCAGTTGCTCCATATCCTAGCACGCTACGCGCATCGCTCGCCCGGGCAGAGCGCAAGTTCACCTACGCTTCGGCGGCCTGCAACGCCACGTAGGCGGCACCGTAGATGCCCGCATCGTTGCCGAGCGATGCGACCTCGATGGGAGTATCGGCATTCACGTTGATAGCGTAGGCGCGATACCGCTCAACGAGCGTTTCGAGATAGACATCGGCAGAGGCCGACGCGCCGCCGCCCAAGAGGAAGAGCTCCGGGTCGACCACGTTGGCAACGAGTGAAAGGGCACGCCCCAGGTAATCGGCCATGGTGCGCATGGCGGCAAGCGCCACCTCATCGCCCTCGCGGCACGCTTGGAACACGTCCTTGGAATCGCTCGGCCCGGTGAGCTCGATGGGCTCGACACCGCGTGCCTCGCACTCAGCCAGATAATTGGAAACAACACCAGTTGCCGAGGCGTACTGCTCGAGATGGCCCTTGCCGCCGCAGCCGCAGGCACGCTCCTCGTTTGGGTTCATGCACAGGTGACCGATCTCGCCACCCGCGCCAAAGGCTCCGGCAACGACCTTGCCGTCGATGACCACGCCGCCGCCAACGCCCGTACCGATAGTCACGAACACGAGGCTCGTGCGCCCCTTCGCCGCGCCGGTCCAGAGTTCGCCCATCGCCGCAGCGTTCGCGTCGTTCACGAACTTCACCGCAGCTTGCGGGCAGAATGCGTGCAGCGCGGCCTCAAGGCCGGGCGCATCGATCTGAATGTTCGCCTGCATGCGGATGATGCCATCGGCAGGGACGGGGCACGGGATGGCAAGCCCGATGCCGAGCACCTCGGCCGTGGTCGCATCGGCCTCGGCGAGCACCTGGCCGATGCCATTCGTTACCGCGTTATATCCAGCCTCGTCCACGATGGGAGGTGTCGGCACGCTACCCTTGCCAACCAAGGTGCCATCCTGCAAGAACAGGCCGACTTTGACGGACGTGCCGCCCACATCGAGGCCTACGTACAGTTTCCGGGGCTCTGTCATGACGATTCCTTTCCGTGCGTTGAATCCGGTACCGGCGTCGCAAGACGTCGAGGTCTCGGGGCGTGTGCCGGCATGCTACCTGCATAGGCGCACAGTATACGGCGGGACCCTATCGCCGCGCACCACACTTTGGCGAACAGCCCCCACGCATCGGTAGGCGCGCCCCCCAGCATCGGTAGGCGCACACCCCCAGCGGTGCCAGGCTCGTCAGGCCTTCGGATCGCTCGCGAACGTGATTTCTAGCCGCGTGTTCAGCCCATCCGCTAAGCGACCAAGCGTCTTTAGCGTCGGGTTTGCCTGGCCGCGCTCGATCTTGCTGACCTCTGCTTGCTTCAATCCACTCCGCCGGGCGAGCTCGCTCTGCGAGAGGCCCGCGCGCGCCCGAGCTTGCGCCAGCGCCTTGCCCACCCCATCGGCATAGCGCGCCTCAGGCTCAATCTCACGCAGGTAAAACCCGTCTTGCGTGCTTCTGCCGCCGTGCGCCATGAGCAACGCGCATGGGTCGTACGCATCGAGGCCGTGCTCGCGCAGAATCTGCCCGATATTCTGTCGTGAAGGCGGAGCGATGCGCTCCTGAACCCATGCATTGGCCCAATGACCCGGCACATGCGTCCCTTGCGCCACGAACGGCGCGAACATAGCGGGAACATCGCATGCGCCAGCACCATCTGCCGCAGCAAATTCGAATTGCCCGCTGCCGGCATCGTACGTTAATTCCCCGCAGGGACTGGAGCCAACCCGCTCTCCCTGTATGACCTCGAATCGTCTCATTGCTCTTTCATTCCCTCATACCAGCGCCACCGCGTCCAAATAACTTCCCAAATCTTGTCGAGGAGCATCGCAGGAGCGGCATGCTCGAGCCCGGCTAGAAGCCGCTCTCGGTCGCCCTCGGCCAATCCCCCCTTGAGCACAATCGGCATAGCGTCCCGTAGATTCTCCTCAAGAGAGCGCGAGCCAACGAAGTTCGTTGTCGCAACGGAGGTCAACGGCGCAAACCCCGCTACACGCTCCTCATCATCGCCGTATGGTGCGAGCAGCGAGAGGCCTTGATCAAAAAGCGGGGCAAGGCGAGCCGCACCGCGCTGGTCGAGGACTACTTCGATATTCGATGCGTGGCGATCCCTATTTGCCACGAGATAGTCAACGAGCATCATCTGCCCGATGCGCTCGCCCCACCCGTTGCGCCTGCAGAACTCCCACGGCGTCTCGTTGGGCTCTTTATAGAGATCGTAATAGGCACCAAGCCCCATCTTCTGCTCGCCGGGCCGGCGAAAGTTCCTCGATGTGTTGAGCCAAACCTCGTGCTCGACCCCATCAAGCGCAATGAGCGCGTGCACCAAGCGATAGGGAACATGATCGATGCCCAGGATGTCCATGAGGCGGCTGGCCACCACCTCGTTGACGCACTCGCTTCCATCAAACCGAACGCCCGTGTATCGGGGCAGCTTGTAGTAGAGCGCACGCACGCCCGTGCCCGTGCGAGCCTTCAAGTAGGTGCCCGCCGCCCCAGAACTGTTCACGCGCTCGCTCCAAGATAGCGCTCTACAATCTTGCAGCTTTTGAACTACATCATAAACACGCATAAGACCAGCTCCTTAGCATTATGCATGTATATAGTATAGAACATATATTCTTGCAGCATAAGATGCGGCACAACCTCATGTTGACAGTTGGTTTCATGTTGAAGAACAGCTTGTGACATGTGCCAACGCGCGGTAATCCCCAGCCCAGCACGGGAAAAGATAAGGTCATCTACCACCGTTGGGAGGCACCATGTCGAACGTCATGTCCCACGCAGAGTCCCTGAACATCAACGAGCTTATCCGCCTTGCCTTCGATGCGGAATCGCCCGATGAGGAGAGCGCGGAGACGCAACCCGCGGATTCCGCCGAGGAGCAGCAAGACGAGCCCATCGACCTCAATGAACTCTTTGAGCTCGTCTATGCACCGGGCACTTCCCAAGACCACGCGACAGCTGCGTAGCAAAGGGCGGCAGCGGAGCGGTAGGCAGTGTCGCTCGGATCGGCCCGTGGTTGCGCTACTCCCCCAGCGAAGCCCTAGTCGACCTTAACAATGGGAGCAAAGCCCTTCATGAGCTTCTTGACCTGCCCGGTCTTCTCAAACTTAACTTCGATCATATCGCCCGAGGCAGCGATGACCGTGCCCGTGCCGAACGTTTTGTGCCGCACGGTGTCGCCCGACGCGAACACCTCCGCCGCTTTCGCCGCATCCGGACGGCGCTGCTCCACCTTGGGGGCAGGCGCCGCGGAGCGCTGGCGATGCGAGGTGCCGCTGCCGAACGTCGACGGCTTCCTGCCGGCGTCGGGGCTGATGCTGGTATGGCGCACCGCACCGCCGGTCGAACGCGTGTAAGAGCCGAAGACGCGCCCGC
>NZ_CEWCAA010000048.1:0-16621 GCF_982429025.1 Enorma sp. | reverse complement strand
ATGGCGGTCGTCGGCCCCATCATGGCGGCGAAGGCGGACCAATACGCGCTCGCTTGCAACCGTCGGGGCATTGACCTTATGCATTGGGGCTTCGTGCTCATCCAGGTCATCTCTGCTGCCGCCTTCTGCGCAGCCGGGTTCTATGTGGGCACCCAGGCCATCCAGGGCATCGTCGATTCCATCCCGGCCTTCATCACCGACGGACTCAACTACGCCATGGGCATCATCCCGGCCATCGGCTTTGCGATGCTCGCACGCATGATCATCTCCAAGAAGCTCGCGTGCTTCCTGTTCATGGGCTTCTTGCTCGTGGCGTACGGCGGGATGAACGTCGTGGGCGTTACCGCTGTCGCAGCGGTGATTGCCGCCGTGCTCGTGTTCAACACCGGTCTCTTCTCGTCCGCGCAGGTCGCGTCCGATGTAGACGACAACGAGTTCTAATCCCGCCTACTTGAGAAGACCGCGAAGGAGGTTTTCGCTATGTCCGAAATCAAGATTGCGCCCGAGCGTAAGCTGACCGACCGCGACCTGCGCCGGGTGTTCTGGCGTTCCTGCATGCTCGACAGCTCGTGGAACTACGAACGGCAGCAGAACATCGGCTACTCGTTCGGCATCGTGCCGGTTATCGAGAAGGTTTACGAGCCCGGGAGCGAGAAGCAGAAGCGCGCTTACGCTCGCTCGCTCGATTTCATGGCCATCACGCCGCAGCTCTCCACCCTCCTTATGGGCATTGATGCCGCCATGGAGGAGGAGAACGCTGCGAACGACGAGTTCGATGATTCAGCCATCACCGCTGTCAAGACCTCGCTCATGGGCCCGCTCGCCGGCATCGGCGACTCGCTCATCGCCGGTACGCTCCGCGTGATCGGCACCGGCATCGCCATCGGATTCGCCCAGCAGGGCAGCCCGCTCGGCGCCATCCTGCTGCTGCTCATCTTCAACATCCCCGGCCTGCTCATCCGCTGGTTCGGCCTGAAGTTCGGCTACCAGTACGGATCGACGTTCATCACGGATGCCGCGAAGGGCGGCCTCATGGAGAAGGTCACGTTTGCGGTGAGCGTGGTGGGCCTTGCTGCCATCGGTGGCATGGTTGCGAGCTATGTGTCGCTCGACCTGTCGATGATCACCGTTGGTAGCGGCGACTTCGCGCAGCCGATTTCCGATTACTTCGACATGATCATGCCGTGCCTGCCCCAGCTCATCGTCTTCGGCTTCATGTACTGGATCATGGGCAAGAAGTTCAAGACCACGTGGGTGCTCGTGGGAACGATCGTTGTGTGCATCGCGGCCTGCTGGATCGGGTCAATGATGGCGTAGCGACGGGCTTTCGCTCCCGGCGGAAGGCCCCGAGGGTTCCTGCGCGTGTGGTCCTCGCTGTTCGGCGGAGCCGAACAGCTGCGGGAAACACGCTTCGGAATCCCTCGGGGCCTTCCTGCGTTCAAACCCATGGCAGAGGTGGGGTAAGTTGGCGCGGGAAGCACGCTTCGGAACCCCTCGGGGTCTTCCTGCGTACTTCATGCTCGCTCCTGAGGGGCTCGCATTGCGGGCCCCTCATTTCTTCTACGGGCTGCGCTTCAGTGGAGCGGTTCCTGGGGCGTTGAGTAGTAGTATGGATGGACCGCGTGTGCACGAACGATGGGGGGGCACGATGGCGCGCATCTATATCAATCGGCTGAGCGCCCGGGAACGGGAGCAGCTTGTTGGGCGGAGGTTTTCGATCGATGAGCTCGAAATGCTACATGCATCGCTTCTTCGGGGCCAGCGTGCGCGCATGAAGCGACTGCGTGTGCTCATGGTCGCGCTGCCCTTGGGGTGCTTGGCGCTCGGTTCGATGACCGCGAGCCTGGCGGGATGGACGGCGGCGGTGCTTGTCGCGACGGCTGCGATCCTCGTGATGGTGACCCTGTTGCTGCTGCTCACATGGTACTTGGCGGTCGGGCTCTACGCGCGCCAGTTCAACGATGCTGTGGACGAAGGATATCCCGAGCTATTGGGGCGCCTCCACCTTTGATGACCGCCGATGCAGAGAAAAGCGGCCGACCCCGCTCGCTCAAGCGGGATCGGCCACGTGTGCCGTAACGCGAGTGTTGCAAAGATCAGTATGCCCACATGTGGTCGACCGGCCCCGATCCGTGGCCTAGGTCGAGCCCCGCGGCGAGCGCCCCGGTGAGATATGTTTTCGCCTGGTCGATGGCTTCGGGGAGCGTCCGCTCCTGCGCAAGCCCGCAGGCAATGGCCGAGGAGAGCGTGCAGCCGGTGCCATGGGTGTTCTCGGTGACCACGCGCTCGTGGCGGAACCAAGTGACCTTAGGCGCGTCGCCTGTGCCCGGGGATGGCTCTGCCAGCACATCGTTTGCATCGTTGACGTTGTGGCCACCTTTGACGAGGACGGCGCACCCGAACCGCTCGACCAGGGCCTGCGCTACGAGTGCTTGGTCTCGGCTGCTCTCGATGCTCATACCGGAGAGAGCCTCGGCCTCCATGACGTTCGGCGTGATGACCGTCGCGAGGGGCAATAACCGTTCGGTGAGCGCCTCGACGGCGTCTTCGCTTATGAGGCGAGCGCCCGACGTGGCAACCATGACGGGGTCGACCACGATGTTAGCGGCGTTCCAGTATTTCAAGCGTTCGGCGATGGTTTCGATGATGGCAGCGGAAGAGACCATGCCGATCTTGACCGCTGCAGGGGGGATGTCCTCGAAGACGGCGTCGATCTGTTGCGCCACGAATTCCGGCGTGGCCTCCTGCACGGCACGCACGCCGGTCGTGTTCTGGGCGGTGAGCGCGGTGATGGCAGTCTCCGCGAAGAGGCGGTGGGCTGCGATGGTCTTGATATCCGCCTGGATGCCCGCGCCGCCGCTCGAATCAGAGCCAGCGATGGAAAGGACGGCGGGGATGGTTTTCGTCTGCATGGAGCCTCGCTTTCATTTGCGGCCGCGACATGCGGCTGATCTTATTGTTCCCCATGGCGCGCGTCGAGCCCATCATGTATGCGAACCTTTTGCCCACGAACCAAAATAGCACCGAGAGGGTTATTTCAGACCCTCTCGGTGCGAGGCACGTGCCGCTTTTCGGGTGAGACGGCGTTTTGCCTAAAGGACCCGGTCGATTTCGGCGGCAAGCGCACGGGTCGCTGCCGGGATATCGTCAGCTGCGAAGATGGCGGAGACCACGGCGGCGCCATCGACGCCGGTATCGGCGAGCACATCGAGTGTTCCCGCGTGCAGGCCACCGATGCCTACGACGGGGATGCTCACGGCATCGCAGATGCGCGCGAGCTCGTCCTTGGTGACATCGACCGCGTCGGGCTTGGTGGGTGTGGGGATGAGCGCTCCGACGCCAAGGTAGTCGGCGCCGGCTTCCTCGGCGGCGCGAGCCTCCTCGACTGTCTGGGCTGAGACACCGACGATGGCATCGGGGCCCAGGATGCGGCGCGCCTCGGCGCAGGCGGTGTCGCTTTGGCCCACGTGCACGCCGTCTGCGCCCGCGAGCTTCGCGGCCTCGACATCGTCGTCGATGAGGAAGGGAACTCGGTGGGCGCGGCAGATGGGAATGATGGTCTGGGCAAGCTCAACGATTTCCTCGGTAGAGGCGTGCTTCTCGCGCAGCTGCACGAAGGTCGCGCCGTTCTCAACCGCCTGCTCTACACACTCGGCAAGCGTGCGCTCGCCGAGCCAGGCGCTGTCGGTTACGGCGTAGAGGTGCATACCGCGGCGGATATCTTCCGGCGACCATGGCCCGCGCGAACAGGGGGCCTTTGTGGAGCATTCGGGGCTATGAGTCAAAACAGACCCGTCCCGTATTGACTCAGCCATGTTAGAGCTCCTCGACCTGGGCACCGTTCATGAGCTGGTCGGCCGTCATGTTATAGGCAGCGTCGATGAGGTAGGTGCGGAAGCTCGCGTTGCCGTCGAGCTCGCCCATGCGCCCCTCCGCGACTTCGCCTGCAAGGCCCCAGCCGGCGATGGCGGCAGCGGTCGCCTCGAGCGCGTGCTCGGGGTTGGCCACCACGTAGGCGGCGATGATCGTGTCCAGCATGCAGCCCGTGCCCGTGATCTTGCCCATGATGGGGCGGCCGTTTCGCACGGCGAGGGCACGGTCGGCGGTGGCAACGAGGTCGATTGCCCCCGTCACGGCGACCACGCAGCCGAGCTTGGCGGCAAGCTCGCGCACGATGGCGGCGACCTCGGCGAGGTTCTCGTCGGTCACGGCGTCGTCGGGGTTGGCGTCCACGCCGCGGGTTGCGGCTGCGGCGCCGGTAAGGGCCTTGATCTCGCTCATGTTGCCGCGAACGACGGTGACGGGCAGCTCGTCGATGAGCGCGGCGGCCGTCTCGGTGCGCATGGCGGAGGCGCCGGCGCCAACCGGATCGAGCACGATGGTATGGCCGAGCTCCCCGGCGACCTTGCCCGCCTTGTGCATGGTGGCAACGGTCCGGGCGTTCAGCGTGCCGATGTTGAGCACGAGGCCGCCGCAGATCTGCGTGATGGCGGGGGCGTCGTTCTCGTCGTCCGCCATGATGGGGGAGCCACCGCAGGCGAGCAGCGCGTTGGCGCAGTCGTTGACGGTGACGTAGTTGGTGATGCAGTGCACGAGCGGCGTCGTTGAACGGACGTTCTCGAGTGCAGTACCAAGCATGTTCTTATCCATGATGAAGTCCTTTCTTTCTTTCTCACTCACTCACTTACTTACTGAAGCATCGTCGTCGACAAGGTGTTAGCGCGACGCTCGATCTCAGTGCCGACAACGTCTTGCGGAGGCCTAGGCCTATGCCTCCGCGCGCAGTTTCACAGGGAGCTCGGCTCTGCCGAACTCCCGAGAATGTTTGAGCACGGAGGTATAGGCCCAGGCCCTTTGCTTTGTTATTCCGTGCCGAGGTCGATCGTCGTGCCCTCGAACACCTTGTTGACCGTGCGGACCGCGCACATCTTGCCGCACATGGTGCAGGTCCCCTCGGTCGAGGCGGGCGATGCCTCGTAGCGGGCGCGGGCCGTATCGGCGTCGAGCGCGTAGTTCCACATCTCATTCCAATCAAGGCGGCGTCGTGCGTCACCCATGCGATCGTCCACATCGCGCGCGTGCGGCACGCCCTTCGCGATGTCGGCGGCATGCGCGGCGATCTTCGTAGCGATGAGCCCCTCGCGCACATCGTCGGCGTCGGGCAGGCACAGGTGCTCCGCCGGCGTCACGTAGCAGAGGAAGTCTGCCCCGGCGCTTGCGCTGATCGCTCCGCCGATGGCTGCGGTGATGTGGTCGTAGCCCACGCCGATGTCCGTCACGAGCGGCCCCAGCACATAGTAGGGGGCGCCGTGGCACAGGCGCTTCTGCAACGCCACGTTCGCCGCGATCTCGTTGATGGCCATGTGGCCCGGGCCTTCGATCATCACCTGCACGCCGGCGTCCCATGCGCGCTTCGTGAGCTTGCCGAGCTCGATCATCTCGGCTGTCTCTGCGGCATCGTTGGAATCGAAGAGGCATCCCGGTCGGCAGGAGTCGCCCAAGGAAATGGTCACGTCGTATTCGTGACAGATTTCCAGGACCTCGTCATAGTACTCATAGAAGGGGTTCTCGTTACCGGTGACCTCCATCCAGCCGAACAGGAGCGACCCGCCGCGGCTCACGATGTTCATGAGGCGGCCGGTTTCTTTGAAGGTCTTGACGACCGAGCGATTGATGCCGCAGTGGATGGTGAGGAAGTCCACGCCGTCTTCCGCGTGCGCGCGAACGGTGGCCAGCAGGTCGTCTTTGGTGAGCTTGACGAGCGGCTTCTCCATGTAGCCGATAGCGTCGTACATGGGCACGGTGCCCACCATGAGCGGCGTCTTTTGCACGAGTTCCTGGCGGAAGAAGCGCGTCTTTCCGGAGTTGGAGAGGTCCATGATGGCATCGGCGCCCAAGCGCTCGGCGGTTGCGACCTTCTCCCACTCCACGGCAGCGTCTGCGACATCTCCCGAGATGCCAAGGTTCACGTTGACCTTCGTGGAGAGACCCTCGCCCACGCCCGCGGGCTTGAGGCCCGCCGCGAGGTGCCGCACGTTGGCTGGGATGGCGATGCGGCCAGCAGCCACGCCCGCGCGGATGAATTCTGGATCGCGGTGTTCCGCCTCCGCCACGGCGCGCATGGCGTCGGTGATGACGCCTGCGCGGGCGAAATCCATTTGCGTGACGAGCTTGTGGGCGGTTTCGCCTCCCGTGCCCGATGCAGTTGTTGCAGTTTGCGGTGCGTCCATACGCATGCTCCCTTCGTTGGCATTACCCATGTCAGGTTCCACGAGTCGGGGCGGGCGCGCCCCCTCTCAGCCTGCCGCTGCTAGGGCGTCCGTCGCGCGTTATCGCGTTCGGCCTCGCCTTCGCTCCTGCAAGCTCCCCGTTATGTTTCGCCGCGCGGCATGCACGCCGCCACGGCCCGAAGCTCATTATACGCTGGCGCGGGCAGCGCGGGCTGATCGGGTTTGGCCGATCGGACGTGGTGGGTGTTTGTCGGGTCCCTCTTATGGAGGGGTCGAGGGGCGGGAGCTCATCAAAGGGATGGACCGTTTATCGAAAAGAAGCTGGCAGCTAAGTGATTTGTCCGGGCGGAGCGCTATGCTAGCGCAAGGCGGATGCATGCAAGAAAAAAAGAGCCCCGAAGGGCTCTTGGCGAGTCAGAATGCCACCTACGTGGCGCCTCTCCGAAGAGGGCATTTTTGGCTAAAGCCGTATTTTGACTTGCAGTGACATCTTGACTGGCAATCAAGACGTGCACATTGTAGCACGCCGAATGGATGGGGGTCGACATGAATCTTCGCAGGGCGCGCGATTATAGCATTGGTCTCGATTTGGGTACGGGCTCTGTTGGCTGGGCGGTTACCGATGCAGAAGGGAATCTGTATTCCTTCAAAGGCCGTCCTGCCATGGGAAGCCGAACGTTTCCGAATGCCGAGCCCGCTTCAGTTGCCCGTATTCCCCGCGGTCAGCGTCGGCGCTATGAACGGCGTCGCCAACGAATTAAGTTGCTCCAACAATTCTTTATGTCGGATATGGAGCGCGTGGACCCCGATTTCTTCACCCGCCTCAATCAATCAAGTCTTTTGGCAGAGGATAAGGACGAGAGCATCGCCTCGTGTGCATGGCCGATATTCAATAGCTCTGACTTTACGGAAAAAGACTACCATAAACAATTCCCGACTATCTATCATTTGCGTGCGTTTCTCTGCGAGAGCGATGAGAAGGCCGATCTTCGCTTGGTGTATCTCGCTCTGCATAACATCGTAAAGCATCGCGGAAACTTCCTTTACCAGGATAATCCGGCGCTCAGCGCGTCCGATGCTAGCGTCGATGAAGCGGTACGGCAACTTGTCGATGCTCTTGCAGAGTGGTGCCAGAATAAGGATATCGAGCTATCCTGTGATGCGAAAAGAATCATTGAGGTATTCGGAGATGCGTCGTTGCGGCGCGCGGGCAAGCGAGACCAACTGAAGGGTCTCCTTGGCTTGCCGGCTGACCTCGCGAAGGCGATGGGCAAAGAGCTTGCTTCCGCGGTTCTCGGCTATACGGCAAACTTTTCAAAAATCTTTCTTCTATCTGACGCTGAGCACAAGTTTTCACTTGGAAACGACGAAAAGGTTGAAGAGTTCGAGACGATATGTCCTAACGAGTGCACATCGCTCTTCTTCGCCCTTCGAACGGCCTATTCTGCATATTTGCTCTCGGGCATCCTTCGAGACGCTAATGGAAAGACGCTGTCGTTTTGCAAGAAAAAAGAATATGAACGCTACCACGATGATCTTGCACTGCTGAAGGCTCTGGTGCGGGAATATGCTCCCGAGTCGTATCAGTCGTTTTTTGGTGGTGAGCGGCTCGTTGTGAATGGAAGGATGACAAAGCGGTACGATCCAACTAAGGCGAAGGGATATACAAAGTACGATTTGGTTCACAGTGCGGGCTCCTATGATGAGCTTGCGAAAGATGTAAAAAAGCTGCTTGGGTCGCTTGCGGCAGATGATCCCCGATATCAGCAGATGATGCAGGCGTTTGATGAGGAGCGCTTTTTACGTCGATTGAAAACGAGCGACAATGGAAGTATCCCCTACCAGCTGCATCTCGAGGAGTTGCGCGCCATCATCACGCGTCAGGGGGAGTTTTATCCATTCCTTAAGGAAGAGTCCAAGAAAATCGAAAGCCTTGTGAGTTTTAGGATTCCCTACTATGTGGGACCGCTTACGACAAAGAATGCTGCGGTTGACGCGCATGGAAACAAGCGTTTTGCATGGTCGGAGCGTAAGCCTGGCATGGAGAGCGCTAAGGTGCGTCCTTGGAATTGGGACGACGTCATCGATAGGGGCAAGAGTGCCGAGAACTTTATTGTGCGCATGACGGGGACGTGCACCTATCTTCAGGACGAGAAGGTGCTGCCAAGGTGCTCGCTCCTTTACGAGGAGTTCTGTGTACTCAACGAGTTGAACGGTGCCCATTGGAGCGCTGACGGTGACCATGAGTGTCCTTTTGATACGTCCGATAGACGAGGCATTGTTCAAGATTTATTTTGCGGCAAGCGGCGCGTTTCCTATAAGCAAGTTGAGGATTGGCTCAGGCAGCATGGGAACCGTCGGGCTCGAGTTTCTGGAGGACAAGGTGAGTCGGGCTTTGAGTCAAAAATGTCCTCGTATATCTTCTTCAGTAAGGATGTTCTGCATGTAGGCAGAATTGATCCTGCAGATTTTCCGATGATTGAGGAAATCATCCTTTGGAACACGCTCTTCGAAGACAGGGACATCCTCAAAGAGCGAATCGAAGAGGCATACGGAGATCGCCTCAATGCTGAGCAGATAAAAACGATATGCAAGAAGCGCTTCACCGGATGGGGAAGGCTGTCGAGACGTCTTCTTACTGGGATTAAAGCTCAGACCGACCAAGGTGATCTGTCTATCATGGATATCTTGCGCGAAGGAGACCCCAACAGCGATCATCGAGGCAAGGCCATGGTGTTTATGGGTATTCTCCATAGCGAAGACCTCGGATTCCAAAAAAAGATTGACCAGATTAACCAGGAAAAGGTTTCCGCTGGCAAGGTATCGCTTGAAGATCTTCCCGGATCCCCAGCATTGCGCAGGAGCATTAACCAGGCGATGCGTGTAGTCGATGAAATTGTGAGTATCGCGAAATGCCCGCCGTCGCATATCTATTTAGAGGTCACGCGCGATGAGGACGGCGCGAGGAAGGGACGCAGATCGACCAGGCGTTATGATGCCATAAAGGCGGCGTTGGAGAAGTTCAAAGAAGAAAGCCCCACATGGTTTGATCAGGACGTTTTTGGTGAGTTCAGGAGGTCGCGTGCGGAAGATTTAGACGAACGCCTTTCGCTGTATTTTATGCAGGGAGGAAAAAGCCTGTACTCGGCCACGCCGCTCAAGCTCGAGCTTCTTCACACCAATCAGTACCAGGTTGATCACATTATTCCGCAATCTTATATCAAAGACGACAGCTTTGAGAACAAGGCGCTTGTGCTTGCTGGGGAAAATCAGCGTAAATCCGATGCGTTGCTCATCGATTCGTCTATCAGGACCGCCATGGCCCCCTATTGGAGGGCCTTGCATCAGGCGGGTCTGATGGGAGACAAGAAGTTTAACAGCCTGATGTGCTCTTCGATAAGCGACAAACGCGTGCGAGGGTTCATTGCTCGCCAACTGGTTGAGACGAGCCTGATTGTCAAGCTCGCAGGAATGATGCTGCAGTCAAACTATCCAGAAGCCGACGTCCAGCCGGTTAAGGCATCGCTGGGTCATGACCTACGTGTCCAAGCCGGTTTTATTAAGTGCCGCGAGGTCAATGACTTCCATCATGCGCACGATGCTCTCATTGCCTGTGAGGTGGGCAGATATATCAATCAATGCCATCCGGGCATTTATGACAACCCCATCGGATATGCCCGCGCGGTTAGGGAGCTGGTGCGCAAGCAAAACGAAGAAATGCGGAAGTATGGCAGGCTACCAGGCAGTGCCGGCTTCATCGTTGGTGGATTTATGCGCACACATGTAGACGTTGATACCGGTGAGGTCGTATGGGATGCCGAAGAAGAGCTGTCTCGCATCCGAGCATATCTTGACTACTCGAATGTCTTTGTAACGCGCATGCCCGAGGAGACAAGCGGGGCATTGTGGAATGCCACGATCTATTCTCCGCATTATGGAAAGACGGCCCCGACCTTGCATATAAAACAGGGACTCGATGTTCAACGATATGGCGGCTATTCGTCTGCGTCATTCGCTTATTTCACGCTGTATGTTGCAGAAAAGGGAAAGAAGCGTAAGGCAGAACTTCTGGGCATACCTATTTCAGTAGCTCGGAAGATTGAAGGGGAGCCATCAAAGCTCGACGCTTTCGTGGCACAGGATGCAGAGGCCAAGAAGCTGAAACATCCAATAATAATTAGGGCGCGTATTCTAAAGTACGCTCGCTTTGAGATGGAAGGCAATCAATTCTACTTTGCTGCTCAGGATGCGGTCTACTCTGCGAGCCAGCTGGTGCTTAAAGGCGATTTGTATAGCGTGGCTGCCAAGGCGTGCGATAAGCATTTGAACGATAGCTGTATATCAAACGAAGACCTGATTCGTCTGTACGACGAGCTCGTTCACAAGGGAGACTTGCTTTGCAATAAGTTCGGCAACGTTACCGACGTCTTGCGCGCTGGAAGAGAGCGCTATGCGGGTCTGTCGATCTCGGAGAAACGACAGCTCGTTTGCAATGTGCTGGCATATTATCGCTCTGCCACGGCGCGCGTTGACATCTCGTTGGTTGGCGGACCGAAGCATGCCGGAAATTTAGGCATCGCTTTCGTTTTGAACAATCCAGAGGCAATTGCGTTTGTTGATCAGTCGGTAACAGGAATGTTCGAGAAGAGGACGCGCGTTGAGCTTTAGGACGATTTTCATAGAGAGTCCGTGCCGCCTTAGCTATTCAAGTGGTTACATGGTGGTGCGAAAGGAGGACGATACCGTCAAGGTTCATCTTTCCGAAATATCGACGGTCATTCTCCAAACGGAGCGCGTTTTCATCAGTGCCTATTTGCTCTCGGAGCTTGCAAAAGCAAAGATCTCTTTTGTGATTTCGGACGAGAAGAGAAACCCGATAGGGCAATATCTGCCACTCTACGGTGCCCATAACGTGAGCAAGCGCATTCAGGATCAACTTTCATGGGGAGAGCCGATTAAGAAGCGAGTGTGGCAACGTGTTGTGCGCGATAAGATTGCCCAGCAAGCTGCGTTTCTCCGTGAGCGCGATCATCTGGAGGCGGCGCAGTTGTTGGATTCGCTCGTTTCAGAGGTGCGATCGGGTGATACCACGAATAGAGAAGCTCAGTCTGCGAGAATATATTTCTCCACCTTATTTGGAAAAGGTTTTTCGCGTGATGACGACAGCCCGCTCAATGCAGCTTTGAACTATGGCTATGCCGTTCTACTTTCGATGGTGAACCGTGAGGTGGTTTCGCGCGGCTACTTAACGCAATGTGGCATTTGTCATAGGAACGAATACAATCAGTTCAATTTGGCATGCGATTTTATGGAGCCATTTCGTCCGGTGATAGACCGGCAGGTCAGCGACTACCTTTCCGGATCGTTCGACGCCGATATGCGAAGGGCATTGGCAGACGTTGCCAATATCTCCCTTTCGTATCGAGGGGGAGCATACCGATTAGGATCGGTGGTCTCAATGTATGTGCAGGACTGCCTAAACGCTCTGTGCAAAAAGATTGCCGTTGACGATATTCAAGAGTTTGCATTCAAATGAACAGGGAGGTGCGGGTTCGCTACATGAGGTTGCTTGTTTTCTTTGACCTGCCCGTTGATACAGCCGCGCAAAAAAAGAGCTATCGCGTGTTCAGAAAATGGCTGATAGGGGAGGGGTACCTCATGCTTCAGCAGTCGGTGTACGCAAAGTTGGTGGTCAATGAGGGCGCTGCCGGTGCCGCAGTTATGCGTTTGAGGAAACATAGGCCACCAGAAGGGCTTGTGCAAGTTCTTAGAGTAACTGAACGGCAATATGCGACGATGGACTATATCGTTGGAAATCGAAATGCGTATGATGAGGTTGATACCATGGAAGAGTTCATGGTGCTATAGCCATGAGGATTTGTTTTGATGGATTTGAGAACCCAATTGAGCTGAGATGGGCACATCCCTTTGTCTTTGAGGTTCACAATCGCGGCCTCTTTGCGCGCGTCTGCGATTCATTGGTTTCCTGTTATGGGGAGGACGCCTGCGAGGCGTATTCCATATGGGATGGGGAAAGGGAGGTTCGCCCGAGAAGCGCTTTTCTTGTAGTGCCTGATGCTTTGAATCTACCATGGGAGTCGAAGGACCTTGGCGGAAGGCTGTATTCTCTGCTTCAGGAGCGCCAGCTTGAGGATGAGGCGATCCGAGGCTTATTTGATAGCAGGTTCAGGGAGCTGCGTGGACTGGTGTCACAGCTTTTGGTTCAGCTAGAAGGGGACTACCGGTTTGACCTAGAATGGGATTTACAGCGCTTCCTTAAAGCGTTTGGCTTCACGGTCGATTTTGATCAAGGGGCGGCGTTCATTGATAGGCTCATATTGTTTCTTGATTGTTGTGCCGATATGCAGGTTAATAAGGCTCTTCTATTCGTCAACCTTAAAACATTTCTGACCGAAAAAGAGGTCGCGAGGTTTTACGAGAGAGTGTTTTTTCATGAATTACGCGTGCTCATGTTGGAAAATGATGCCGACATGAATTCCTATGCACTCGAGGATAAAATGGTTGTTGACCAGCACTTTCTTGAGAGCTGATAAGTGTTTACCGGCAGGGTGCCCGTTCTCTTTGCAGGGAGAAACTTGCTCCATCGGTTTTGGAGCAGTGGCATTCTGACTGGTAATCAAACGCTGTGCCTTGCTAAGGGCAAGAAACAGCGTTTTGGAGCAGTGGCATTCTGACTGGTAATCAAACCGGCGGCCTATCGGTTGAAAGTTATCTCTGGTTTTGGAGCAGTGGCATTCTGACTGGTAATCAAACTGGGTGAGGCGAATCTTGGCCAGATCGATGTTTTGGAGCAGTGGCATTCTGACTGGTAATCAAACCTTCACCTGCGGAACGAGGCCCTGGTACTTGTTTTGGAGCAGTGGCATTCTGACTGGTAATCAAACACCTGAAGCATTTAGGCCTGCACATGGTAGTTTTGGAGCAGTGGCATTCTGACTGGTAATCAAACAGCGCGGCCCATTCTCAGGCCACGGGTACAGTTTTGGAGCAGTGGCATTCTGACTGGTAATCAAACCGAATTCTGCCGCGACATGATTAAGCTCTAGTTTTGGAGCAGTGGCATTCTGACTGGTAATCAAACTGACGATGAGCGCGTTAAGCGCGTCATGGGGTTTTGGAGCAGTGGCATTCTGACTGGTAATCAAACGGTCAACTATTCCGACAAGACCACCACCGGGTTTTGGAGCAGTGGCATTCTGACTGGTAATCAAACACGTACTCCATCACTCGCCACCACCCTTCAGTTTTGGAGCAGTGGCATTCTGACTGGTAATCAAACTCGTCAAGCTCCGCCACCGCGCGCCACTCCGTTTTGGAGCAGTGGCATTCTGACTGGTAATCAAACCGGTGCGCCAGAACGTCGAGGAGGGCTATCGTTTTGGAGCAGTGGCATTCTGACTGGTAATCAAACTACTACGTCGAGACGGGAGCAAGGGTGTAGTTTTGGAGCAGTGGCATTCTGACTGGTAATCAAACCGGGGCTCGCGTCTACAACCTCCGTCCCGAGTTTTGGAGCAGTGGCATTCTGACTGGTAATCAAACGCGACCACCGCGACCATCATGCTCAAGGTGTTTTGGAGCAGTGGCATTCTGACCGGTAATCGCACGTGTTAGCGATGCTGCGGCAGAGCCGTGAAAGCCAGGGTGAGAGACATGGAAGAGAATCCGATCTTCATCGCGCCGACCGCCAAACCGGGCGAGGTGCGCCTGTACGGCAACCGGATCGAGATTGATAGAAGGGGCCTGATAGGCACCTATACGAGGACCGTGTACCTCTGGAACGTCGCCTTCCTCGGATACTCCGGAGGCAAGGGTCTCGACATCGTCGCTCCCAACCACACGAGCACGGGGCTCGAGCTCAAGCGCAAGGACGATGCCCGCGCCCTCGTCGACCGCCTAAACGAGCTCATAACCAGATAGCTCACAGGATACGAGGACCTCTCGATACATGGAGACTTGCGAAGGACAATGTAAGAAAAACCTGAGGAGGCTGATAGGCATCTCGATTGATGGTGACACCGAGACGAGAAGGGGCCCTTCTTCGACATATCCCGATATGGGGCAGTGACACTTTGTCCGGCAGCCAAACGGCGGGAGGAAGTGGCCTCGTCAAAATTTAATACCTCCCCTGTCTGCGAAAATCTATCCATATTTGCGCTAAGTCGGTCTGTTTTCCTGCGGTTCGGGCGTTGGATTTGTCAACCACGCTGGTAGGCCGCTCGCGGCGAGCGTTCTACCAGCCTGTTGGGCGGCCGGCACCCGCGTTCCGCAGGAAAAAAGACCGACTTAGCGCATTTTTGGCTTCATTTGCTCGGATAGGGGGTGTATAAAAAGTCGCGACTGCATCTCATGCGGACGCGACCTCCACCGCAGCTATGGCTTCCAAGCGGCTTGCTGATCCGGCGGGTTATAAAACTATTGAGATGCTGCCAAAGATGCAGATCTTCCAGCTTTGGAGCGGTGGCTTCCTGCTTTCTGGGTGGTAATCAAGCGACGAGGCGTGCGTAATAGCTGCTGAAGCCGTTTTGAACCTGTGTCGTTCTGGCTGGGGCCGCACTGTCGGCTGCGTACGCGCCGTCCTCCTCTCAGGCCGCCATTAGGTCGGCTGTCGTTTCGGGTACAGTGAACTCGACGCGTCCCGCGTCCCGGCTCTTGAGTTCACCTTGCCGGGGCGCGGGCCCTCCGTTTCCTCGGGCTAATCGTCACGGTCACGCGGTAGGCGCGGCCATCGACCACGACGAGGAGGCGAAACGGCCCATTCGCAGGCAAGCCGTAGCCGCGTTCGTGTGGCGAATCTGGTCCTTACATAATGCTGATGCGAAGCAAGCGGGGAGCTGTCACAATGATGCGTCGATGGAAGGGGCGCTGGGGCCATGCTGGCATGGCGGCGCTAGCTGAGACGCAGGGAGCGTGCATATATGTCTAAGGCTGCAGAGCTGTATCCGCAGGATGGAAGCATTGCCGGCGCGGCGCCGGGTGGCGTGGCCGAGGTTCGGGAGCGCATTGCGCGCCGTATCGAGGCCATCGAGGAGCAGGCTCCCTTCGCGGTCGAGGTTCCCGCTGCGGTGGGGCCGGCAGAGCGCGAGACCTATGGCTGGATCGATTTCGGCCACTTGCCCAACACCCGCGACCTGGGCGGGCTCGCTGCCGCCGAGGGCTCACGCGTGAAGCCGGGCCTGCTGCTCCGCTCTGGTGCGCTCGGGTTTGGCAGCGACGCGGACCTCAGGCGGCTGCGCGATGAGTACCACCTCATGCTCGTGGTGGACCTTCGCAACGACGAGGAGCTCATCGAGATTCCCGATCCCATGGATGCTTTCCCTGGCGCGCGTTACGTGCATGCCGACATTCTCGCGCGCAGCGCGACAGGTATCACGCAGGAGAAGGCCACGCGCGAGAAAATCGCCCGCGAGCGTCGTGAGTTCGAGCGCTCGATGCGCGATGACTCCGATGACAACATGGAAATCATGTACCGCTACCTGCTTATGAGTGCCTCGGGCATGCTCGGCTACCGCTCGCTCATGCGGAGCATCATCGAGCTCCCGGAGGGCGCCGCGCTCTGGCACTGCTCGGTGGGCCGCGACCGCTGCGGCCTCGCTTCTGCGCTCGTTGAGACCGTGCTCGGAGTGAGCTGGGAAGATATCGAGGCGGATTATCTGGCAACGAACATCTTCGCCACAAATGAGCAAACGTTCAGCTACCCGGCGGTTATTCGCGCCCTGCGCGCCGCCCGCGACGCGGCGAGCGAGCGCTACGGCAGCCTTATGGGGTATATCCACGAAGCGCTTGAGGTAACGCCTGCTGAGGTTGAGCAGCTGCGCGAGCGGTATCTGTCGTAGCGCGGCCGCAGCGCAGCGACGGGCGTTGCGCTGTTCGGCTCGGGCCTTTTCATGCGGACTTTTGGGTGTTATCAGCCACGCTTCACCATGCGATAGTTTGTTAGCTCGATGCCGCGGCGCGTTACCGTTTGCAGGGCAACGGCGCGGTAGCCATGGCGCTCAAAGAAGGGCTTTGCCGTGATGGACGCATCGACGTCGAGCGGGCGCGGCGCATCGCGCTCGAGCTCGAGCAAGAGAGCGCTGCCGATTCCCTGGCCAAGGCAAGAAGCCTGCACATAAAGACGGTCGATGTGGCCCCACGCGATGTCGCCGAACCCGACCAGCTTGCCTGCGCCGTCAACTGCAACGTAGGCTCGATGCGCCGCGAGCGAGGTTTTCCAGGCTTGGATGTCGGGGTCGGCGGGCGCCCAGGCATCGAGCTGGCCTGCAGAATATGCATCGGCATTGACCGTGTGAACGGTCTCCCAGAAGAGCTCGAGAACGGCGGGAAGATCCTCTTGCCGAAAAGGTCGAATGGCGAACGGAATGCTCATG
>NZ_CEWCAA010000047.1:0-16695 GCF_982429025.1 Enorma sp. | reverse complement strand
CGGCGCGCCCTCTTCCTCGATGGCGCGCCGTTCACCCCATGCGGAGGGGTGGCAGAGTGGTTGAATGCGGCGGTCTCGAAAACCGTTTACCCGGTGTCCCCGGGTACGAGGGTTCGAATCCCTCCTCCTCCGCCAGTTTCCTTTTCCAAAACCAAATCACCCATTGCCCCAACCCTTCTTTCCGCTTGACACGGCCGTGGGTCATTTTGGGTCATTTTGGGACGGGTCCGTTTTGACTCATCGTAGTGTTGGACACAAATCCGTGTACGAGATGAGTCAAAACGGACCCGTCCCAAAATGACCCAAAATGACCCCATCAAAAGCGATGTAAGATAGCACTCAGTCTTTCGCCCGCATGCCTTACATGGAGAGGACCGCCGATGCACCCCGTCTTCGCTGCCGCCCCCGCAGCAGCCGTCGCCGTCGCCCAATCCGGCGTCGCCTCGCAGCAAGCCGCCGTACCGCTGGGTATCGAGATGTTCGTCGTGGTGGTCTCGTCCGTCACCGGTGTGCTTTCCGCGCGCCAGCACAAGCTCGATTTCGTTGGAGCGCTCTGGCTCGCCGTTCTCGTGGGCCTGGGCGGCGGTCTTTTGCGCGACATCATTTTGCAGGTGGGCGACGTCTACATCCTGAACCAACCGCTCGCGCTCCCCACCTCGCTTATCGCGGCAACCATCACCTTTGTGTTCCCCATGATCGTCGAGCGACAAGATCGCATAATCGACATCCTGGATATCTTTGCCGTCGGCCTCTATTCAGCCGTTGGCGCGGACAAGGCAATGGTCTATGGCTTCGAGCCGACCGTCTGCGTCATGATGGGCTTCTTCACCGCCGTGGGCGGCGGCTTGCTGCGAGACATCTGCCTCGCGAAAACCCCCTCGATCTTTAAGCGCGGCAACTTCTACGCTATCGCGGCCATAGCCGGCTCCACCGCCTATATCTTTCTGGTCCAGGGGTGCAGCGTGAACAACATCGCCGCGCTCACGTTCAGCACAGCGCTTACCATGTTCGTGCGATGGCTTTCGCTGCACTATAACATCCAATCCCCCACCGAGGTCGACCTCACACGCATGGTGCCGCGCCGGCACCGCACCGCCGACGTTGCTGGTGCGCGCCGAGAGGTTACCGCGCGCTCCGCAGATGCCCTCGCCGACCGCCGTGAGCGCACCCTTGCCGATATCGAAGAGCGTCGCGAACAAGAGCGCCGCAAGGAAGCGCTCTCGCGCCTCAAGCGCATGCGTCGCAAGCGCGGCCAGAGAAAGCTCGATGTGTAGCGATGAACAGGCCGGGCGATGGCACGCGACCTGCCACAGGCCTCCAAAGCTCGTCGCGGACCACGCACCTATCGCGCCCTGCCCGCGGCTGCGCGCATCTATAGCGGCAGCGTGCACCCGCGTCGACCGCTAAAATGCAACTTGCATGCCGAATTACGCAATAAGGGGCCTAAATCGACCCCTTATTGCGTACTTTGGCATGTAACGCGTTCTGCCGCACGGGCAAGGCCTTCGGTGGCTACTTCTTCACCTGACCGGAGCGCACCGCAGCCTTCTTGCGATCGGTCGCGTTCAAGATGCGCTTGCGCAGACGAATGTTCTTGGGCGTAACCTCCACAAGCTCGTCGTCGGCGATGTACTCGAGCGCCTCCTCGAGCGTAAAGGTGCGCGGCGGCGTGAGCTGAACGGCAATATCTGCCGTTGAGGAGCGCTGGTTGCCCAGGTTCTTGGTGCGCGCGATGTTCACCACCATGTCGCCCGGCTTGCTTCGCTCGCCCACGATCATGCCTTCGTAGCACTCGGTGCCCGGCTCAACAAAGAGCTGGCCGCGCTCCTGAAGCGTGCCGAGGGCGTAGGCGACGGCCTTCTCGGTGGTCATGGAAATCATGGCGCCGTTGTTGCGCCCGCCGAGCTCGCCGGCATAGGGACCGTACTCCAGGAAGGTGTGGTAGAACACGCCTTCACCATGGGTGACGTTCAAGATGCGGTTCTTGAGGCCCATGATGCCACGCGTAGGAATCTTGAACTCGAGATGGGTAACGGTCGAACCAGCCTGCATGCTCACCATGGTGCCACCGGCGTTGCCGAACACCTCGATGACCTTGCCCGAGTACTCGTCGGGGCACTCGACTACAGCCTGCTCAACGGGCTCCATCTTGTTGCCGCTCTCGTCGTTCTTGAAGAGCACGCGCGGGCGGCCCACCTGGAACTCGTACCCCTCGCGACGCATGGTCTCCATGAGAACGGACAGGTGCAAGATGCCGCGACCGGAGACCTCGACGCCGCTCTTGTCCTCAAGCTCCTCAATGCGCATGGTCACGTTGTTCTCGCCCTCGCGCTCGAGGCGCTCCTTGAGCTGACGAGCGCCCACGATGTCGCCATCGCGGCCCACGAGCGGCGAGGTTGACGCCTCGAACACAACGGAAAGCGTGGGTGGATCGATCTCGATGGGGTCGAGGTGCACCGGATTGTCGGGGTCAGTGTACACATCACCGATGTCCGTGCGGTCGATACCCACCACAGCGGCGATGTCGCCGGCCTGGACCTCCTGGCACTCAGTGCGGCCAAGATAGTCGAACGTGAAGAGCTGCTTGACGACCGCAGTTGAGCTCGAGCCGTCGTTCTTTACCACAAGAATGGTGTCTCCGTTATGCAGACTACCCGAGAACACGCGGCCGATGCCGATGCGCCCCACATAGCTGGAGTGATCGATGGTCATGCACTGCATGGCGAGCGGCGCCGTCTCGTCAACCTCGGGCGCGGGCATATCGTCAATGATCATGTCGAGCAGAGGATACATATCCATGTTGCCGTCATCGGGATCGCGGCGGGCATACCCGTTCACCGCACTTGCATACACCACGTGCTCCATGGCGAACTCAAGTTGCTCGTCGGTGGCACCAAGATCAGCCATAAGATCGAGGCAGTCGTTGTACGCCTTCTCCGGATCGGCACCGGGACGGTCGATCTTGTTGAGCACGATCATGATGGCAAGACCGGTGTCGATTGCATGGCGCAGCACGAAGCGCGTCTGGGGCATGGGGCCCTCGAAGGCGTCGACGAGCAGAAGCGCCCCGTCGGCCATCTTGAGCACGCGCTCGACCTCGCCGCCGAAGTCGGCGTGGCCGGGGGTATCGATGATGTTAATCTTCACGCCCTTGTACTCGATCGAGCAGTTCTTGGCGAGAATGGTGATTCCGCGCTCGCGCTCCTGGTCGTTCGAGTCGAGCACACGGTCCTCGACCTGCTGGTTAGCGCGGAAGGCATCCGTGGCGCGCAGCAGCTTGTCCACGATGGTGGTCTTGCCGTGGTCGACGTGGGCGATGATGGCGATATTCCTGAGATTTTCGACGCGCATTACTACTCCCATTGCATATAAAAACAAGCTTCATTTCGGCGAACTAGCAGATTATAGCGCCAAACGGCAAGTGCACAGGCCCACCCGGCCGATAGCTTTCATTTGTGGATGAATTGTTGGGCCCGCGTATTATTTAATAACCCCACTATCTTGAAAAATTAGCCAAATTGGCGCTATGTCGGTCTTTCAACCTGCAGAATGGCGGTGCGGTTTTTCCATCGCGCCGGTAGAAGCCTTGCAATACGGGTGCCTACCAGCTCGCTTAGAGACCGCAAGCATATCGCTGGAAAAAAGACCGACTTAGCGCAAATTTGGATAAAATGGCAATTGGAGGGGAGTTATTAATTAAATAGACCGCTCAATGCGCTCCGCTATCCCTCTATGAGCGGCGGCTCCTCGCCCGCGGGCATCGGATCGGCATAGGCGAAATCGTCGCCCAAGCCAAATCCCTCATAGAGCACGTAGGCAGAGTAGCCCGTGGGCGCACCGACCTCCGTCGCAAGGCCGTGCTCGTAGAAGCTCACAAGCACGGCGTCCGCAAAGCCGTCCTCGAGCTGAACGCCACCGACGCAGCCGATGGCGTAGCGGGCAATTGGCCCCACCCCATCTTCGGGAACACCTTGCGCGCTGCGAGCAACGAGCGAACGCGCTGCCTCAAGGCACTCCTCTTCGCCGTCATCGCTAAATGCGGCCTCGCTCCGGTTGCCTTGGGAATCTTCCATGCACGCCACGACACCCGGGTCGCAGCCCGCGGCGAGCTCATCAAGCATGAAGCCGATGAGGTCGCACACCATCTCGTCCAGCTGGGGCGATACCGCGCCCGGCCCCTGCGTATTCTGCGCCATCGCGTTCCCTTCGCCCTGTTGCCGCCTATCACGCGCCCCATTCTAGCACGGGGCAAATACACCAATCCATGCGCGGGAGCCCCGCCTACCAGCCCCGCCGCGAGCGAAGGCTACAGCCGCGCCGCCTCTTCGGCAATCTTGGCGGCGGCATCGCGCTGGCGCAGCAGCTCGGCGGAGCGCTTCTGCAGCACAGAAATCTGCCCGGAAAGACTCACCACATCGACGATGCTCCACACCACGAGCATCGAAGCAACGGAGAACGCAAGCACCCCGATCGTGCCGCGCATCCGCGAGCACAGGAGCATGACGACAGCCGCCCCGCCCGCAAGCATTCCCATGCTGCGGCGACGCTCTCGCATGGTGCGCGCTTGAGCCACCACGGTAAGGCGTGCCGTCTCGGCGGCGCGAACCCGCGCCTCGGCCTCGAGGCGAATCTGCTCAGGCGAGTTCGCAGAGGCGGCACCTCCGCGCCCGGAACCCGAGCGAGCTCCCCCGCGAGGCCGCGCACCACTGTGCGATGCTCGCCCGCCACCCTTGAGCAGCACGTCGCGCGCCTCGTTGATGCGGCGCATCTGCTGCTCCGCACGAGCGCGCAGCCGCTTGTTCTCGCCAAACTTATCGGGATGGAGCATCTGCGCGAGCTCGCGATAGGCAAGCGAAACCTCTTCGCGCGAGGCTCCTTCGGCAAGGCCCAGCACCTGCCATGCTTCGTCGCGCGTCATCGGCAGCACCCGGCAACGACACGCCACCCGCGCCCGCTCACACGGGCCATCGCTGCACCCGTCCGTGTTGCCATCATCACGCCCGCCCGCACTACCGTCACACTAGAGCGAACCAAGCTCGCCGACCACATGTCCAATACGCTCCTCCGGCTCGAGCACCTCGACGCCCTCATAACGGAAGAAGCGGGCTGGGTCGTGCATGAGGTCTTCGAGCGGAACGAGCACGAAATCGCGTTCTCCGAGCTTGGGGTGAGGCAGGCGCAGCTTATCGCCGCCATGGCGCTCGCCGTCCATCCACACCAGGTCGCAATCGATCACGCGCGGACCATTGGGGCGCGCGCTCTTGGTGCGGTTGCGGCCCAACGAGTTCTCGATGGAGAGAAGCTCGTCGAGCAGCACCAAGGGCGCAAGCTCCGTCTTGATCTCTACAACGGCGTTCGCGAACGGCGCCTGGCGGGTCTCGTATGCAGGTTCGCTCTCATAGATGCGTGAGCAATTAGATACGCAGGTGAGTGGGATCTCGGCGATAAGGTCGCGAGCTGCCCGAATGTTGTCGGTGCGGTTGCCCATGTTGGAGCCGAGCGCCACGAACGCGCGTCGCGGCTGCGGACGCGCCACCGACCAGAAGCCATTGAGGAACTGTGCGAACCCGGCGACATCGTGCACCCGCACGATGTTCGCCCCGTTCTCGATAGCACCCAGGCACACGCCGAACGTGGCCGCATCGCGGTCCGCCGCTTCCTCCACGCCGGACACAGCGCCAATGAAGCGCTTGCGCGAGACAGCGCAAAGCAGCGGATAGCCGAGCGAGGCCATCTTCGCGGTCTCACGCTGAATGATGACGTCCTCGTTGGCCGACTTGCCAAAACCGGCGCCCGGATCGATGCAGATGCGGTCACGCGACACGCCCGCGCGCACGAGGGCACGAGCCTGGTCGGAGAGAAAGCCCATGACACGGCGCATGATCGGGGCGGAATCCGGCAAGGTGAAACGGCGCGGCTGATACGTACTCACATATGCCTCAGCACGGAGTGCAGACCGGCGCATCACCGCAGCGAGCTCATCCACCACGAGCGAGGCCTCTTGGCCGTCAGCGCCCTGCGCGCCCGCCGAGGCGTCCTGGCCCGAAACGGCTCCATCCGCAGGCACCTCATCGTGAGCCGCCGGGGCAGCCTCGGCAGATGGCGCGGCTTCCTTCTCCTCCGCGCCGAACGCCTCGCCGAAGGGAAGCTGCGGCTGCACGAACGTGGCTCCCAGCTTGCCGGTGCGCTTGCCCCGCGCCCGCTTGGCCTTTCCGCTCTTTGCCGCAGCGGCCTCCTCTTCCGCCTCGCGCGCTCTCTCGGCAACAAACGCCGCGGCCGAGGTATCCAACTGGACCGCGGTGCGCGCACGCGCCGGCTGCTCGGACACCTCACCGGCATGGACGATGATCACGCCACAGGTGTTCTTGGCCACAAACTCGACCATCTTAGGGTCGGTGAACCCGGTAACGTCGTTTACGATCGAAGCACCCACGCGCACGGCAGCCTTCGCGACCTCGACATGGCGCGTGTCTATCGACACGACGGCCCCCTTGGCGGCGAGCGCCCGAATGACCGGCAGCACGCGGCGAGCCTCCTCGTCGGCATTCACCGGGCGAAAACCGGGGCGCGTCGACTCCCCACCCACATCGATGATGTCGGCTCCGGCATCGAGCATGGCCAGGCCATGCGCGATGGCCGCATCGGTATCGAAGTGCTCGCCCCCGTCGCTAAACGAATCGGGCGTGACGTTGAGCACGCCCATGATGCGCGGTCGGTCGAACGTAAGGGTGTATTTTCCGCAACGCCAGACTTTGGTGTCGTACGCCATGTAGGTCCTTTCGCCTCGGCGCCGCGCAGCCCGCCGCACCGGTCGATACAGAGTTAGTTCTATTGTATCCGCCTGAGGCGCAAAAGCCTCGCCACGCGCGGATATCACACAGGCACGGGCGCGCCGGCCAGGGCGGCGCAAAGCATCAAAGCGGCCACCACCGAGAACCGGCAGTTAGAACGAGAACGCCTGCGCAATATCGCACGAGATGAGGACGTCTGCCCGTGCGTCTTGCGGCGTGGGATCGCGATTGACGATAACCAGCGTATCGCCTTGGAAATACTGGAGCAGCCCGGCTGCCGGATACACCACAAGCGATGTTCCACCAACCACCAATACATCAGCCGAGGCAATGGTGCGCACGGCCCCCTCGATCACATCTTGGTTGAGCGGTTCCTCGTACAGCACGACATCCGGCTTGATTCTCCCACCACATGCAGGGCAACGGGGAATGCCCTCCTCGTCCTCGAGTTCACGAGAAACCATCTGGCCGGCCGAATATACCGTCCCACAGCGCTGGCAGATATTGCGATGCACCGATCCGTGCAGCTCCCACACGCACCGGCTTCCCGCTGCCTGGTGCAGCCCGTCGATATTCTGCGTTACCACGGCATCGAGCTTTCCTGAGCGCTCAAGCTCGGCGAGCTTGCGATGGCATTGGTTTGGCTGAGCATCGAGCGCGATCATGCGCTCGCGGTAGAAGGCGAAGAATTCCGCCGGATGGGCCTCGTAGAAGGAATGGGAGAGCATGGTTTCCGGTGGGTAGGCAAAGCGCTGGCTATAGAGCCCGTCCGCACTACGGAAATCGGGAATGCCGCTCGCCGTGGACACGCCAGCCCCGCCAAAGAAGACCGAGCGCGCATGGGCATCGAACAAATCCCGTAGCTTCTCCGCCGCCTCATCCGAATCAGATGTCGTCCATCCTTGCCCGAGCATGGGGCCTCCCTTCTGCATGCGGTCGGCGCAAGCCGGCGACGGTCAGGAGGCACGCGCCATCGGGCGCATGCGTGCACGCCGCACCGGCAGCAAGCGCACTATCCACTATACGCCGCCTGGTGTCCGCGCGCACTGTGCCCGCTCCGCAATACGCCACATGGCATCCATGCGCACTGTGCTCGCTTGATGGCAGGAAGCCTCCCCGATACTGCCCGGTCCACGATACGCTAGGATGGACGCAGCGTTTCGTATCCACCCCCGTTCGAGGGAGCATGTATGTCTCAAATCACCCCCGTCGCTGCGGAGCGTGCGTATAAGTTCGCATCGTGGAATGTCAACGGCCTGCGCGCCGTCCTCAAGAAAGACCCGAGCTTCACCCAGATCGCCGAGGAGCTGGATGCAGACATCCTCGCCATACAGGAAACCAAGATGCAGGAAGGCCAGGCGCACATAGATCTTCCCGGCTATCTGCAGGTTTGGAGCTATGCCGAGCGCAAAGGCTACTCGGGTACCGCTGTGTTCGTACGCGAGGAGGCACTCGGAGCCCCGCTTTCGGTGCGCCATGCCGAAAAGCTGCTCCCCCTCGCCGCAGAAGGCGCAGCATCCGAACTTGTCGCGACAGCCGTCACCGAGGGCCGTGTCTGCGCGCTTGAATTCGAGCGCTTCTGGTTCGTCGATGTCTACACGCCGAACGCGCAGAACGAACTCGCGCGCATCGATACGCGCATGGCCTGGGACGACGCCTACCGAGCATTCCTGCAAGAGCTTGAGCGCGAAACCGGCAAGCCCGTAGTAACCTGCGGCGACTTCAACGTTGCACACGAAGAGATCGACCTCAAGAACCCCAAGAGCAACCGCGGCAATGCCGGCTTCTCCGATGAGGAGCGCGGTAAGTTCACCGAGCTGCTTGATGCGGGCTTCACGGACACCTTCCGCCTGCTGCACCCAGACGAGGAGGGCGCCTACAGCTGGTGGAGCTATCGGTTCAACGCGCGCAAGAACAATGCGGGATGGCGTATCGACTACTTCCTGGTGAGCGATGCCATCGCCGACCGCGTTCGCGACGCAACCATCCGCAGCGACATCTTCGGCAGCGACCACTGCCCTGTAGAGCTCGTCATCGAGCTGTAAGCCCAGGCCGAGGACCGGAACCGGCGGCGGAGCCGGGGGTCTGTCCCCAGCCCGGGCACCTGTCCCCGACACCTGCCACGAGAACGTTTTCCGAGTTTGCGGGCACGAAATCGCGAAATACTGCTTTTTACACCCCCTCTTTTTTGCGATTTCCTGCCTGTTAACGTTCTGCGCGAGCATCCAACGCCCGCCAACGCTTTGCGCGAGTATCCAACGCCCGGCACGCCGCCGAAAGCGGCCCCGCCCGTCTGGGCTACAGCGTCATATTCGGGTCTGCGTCGATATCGAAACCGGAGAACTCTCCGCGTTCGAACTTTCGGCGCGCCACCTCGGCAATCATTGCGGCGTTATCAGTGCAGGCATCGCGAGGCGGCAGCGTCACGCGCACGCCTTGGCGCCCAAGTTTCTTGACCATCATTTGGCGGAGATGCGGGTTGGCCGCCACGCCGCCGCCGATGCAATACTCGCGTGCGCCCGTTTCGCGCAAGGCGTTCCAAGCCTTCTTGTACTGCACGTCGAACACCGCCGCCTCGAACGATGCCGCAAGATCGGGCAGATGGATGGTGCGCCCTGCGGCCGTTTCCTGCTCGATATAGTTGACCACCGCCGTCTTGAGGCCCGAAAGCGAGATGCGGTAATCCCCTTTGCGGTTGAGCGCGCGCGGGAAGTCGATTGCCTTGGGGTCACCGGTTTCGGCCAAACGCGAGATGATAGGCCCTCCGGGATAGCCCAGGCCGAGCGCCTTTGCCACCTTGTCGAACGCCTCGCCCACGGCATCGTCGAGGGTCTCCCCCAGTACCCGGTAGTCCCCCCAGTCGCGCACATGAACAAGCATGGTGTGACCACCCGAGACGAGCGTGAAGATGAAGGGGGGCTTGAGGTCCGGCTGGGCAAGAAGATTGGCAAAGAGATGGCCTTCAAGATGGTTGACCGCTATGAGCGGCACCCCTGCTGAATAGGCGAAGCCTTTGGCAAACGCCACGCCAACAACGAGCGCCCCAACAAGGCCTGGACCCTGCGTCACGCCCACAGCCGCAAGCTCTTTCGGCTCGAGGGTGCCACTGGTAAGGCCGAGCGCCCGCGATGCCTCCTCAAGCGCTGCGTCCACCACGCCAACGATAACCTCAACGTGCTTGCGCGAAGCGATTTCGGGCACCACGCCTCCAAAGCGAGCGTGAAAATCAATCTGCGTCGAAACTTGATTGGCGAGCATCGAGCCCTCGGCATCGATAATCGCGACAGCCGTCTCGTCGCACGAGCTCTCGATGGCGAGCACGAGCTTGCGTCGCTCAATCTCGGTTCGCTCATCCTCCGTCCGATTAACCGGTGCAAGGGGCCATGCACGCATCACGGCCGATGTCGGCTCGGGCGAGGCGGCATCGACTGGAAGAGCAAGCGGAAGCTCCGCTTGCATCACAAGCGCATCGGTGCCTTGACCGTAGTAGTTTCGGCGCCGGCCAATCTGCTTGAAGCCAAGGTGCTCGTACAGCGCCATGGCGGGAGCGTTTCCGTCTTCCACCTCGAGCGACGCCGTCGTACACCCAAGCATCTGGGCATCGTAGCTTACATGGGCCAGAAGTTTTCGAGCGATGCCCGCGCGCCGGCGCTCGGGCGCCACGGCGATATCGAGAATCTGCACGTCGTGCTCGATGACCATGCCTCCCGCAAGACCAACGAGCTCGCCGTTGTCATGAGCCACCCACCAACTACGCGGCACGGTGGCGTCCTCGCCCAACTCCGAAAGGAACTGGGTTGGCGTCCACGGCGTATGGGCGGCACCGGCAAAACAGGACGTCTCGAGGGCAGATGCCGCCTCCGCGTCCGCCGCACCCATGGGCCTAAACTGCAGGTGACGGCCGGCAAGCTCATCTGCCACGCCCGTCACTTCGCTCTGGGCACTCTGGACGAGCCCCAAGCGCTTGCGCTCATTCTCCTCTGCATCCGAGAGGCGCGTATAGATGGGCAGCACAAGCGCGGGGTCGCACGATGTGCGCGCGCCGTGCACCGCAGCAGGGTCCGCGGCAGCAACAGCCCCGGCGCTCGCCACCGCGTCAACGGCAGCAACAGCCTCAGGACCTGCAACTGCGCCCATTTCGACAGCTCGCCACGCAAGCAGCAGCCCCTCACCCGTCGGGTGCCAGAGTGACTCATCGATGCGATTGGTCAGACCCGCCTCGTTGAACCGGGACCCATAGCGTTTAAGCCCATCGCCCGTAAGCTGCAGGCTCGCCGCATCTGGGCGCGCCGCCCATTCCTCAACCGCAACGGCCGCCTTGACGACGCGCTCACGGTCGAACGTGCGGTGCGCGCCAGCCTCGTCAAGCTGGTAGAGCGCAGGGTATACCTCGCCGCGCATCGCATCGGCCGCAACGCCCAGCAGGCCGCGCACGCCTGAACGCCACGCAGTCCATGCGCAGGCATCGAGCGTGGACGCACCGTACAGGGGAACGTTCGCGCCGCGGGCAAGCCCTTTCGCCGTCGAAATGCCAATGCGAACGCCCGTAAACGAGCCGGGGCCACGTCCAACCAGATAGGCATCGACTTCGTCACGCGAGCGCCCTGCATCGGCCAGGGCGGCGTCAATCGTGTTCACAAGCTCGACGTTCGCCCGGCGACGACACATATGGTCGCCCGTCGCAAGAACATCAATCGTCATCCGCTCGTCGCCAGCGGCATCCGTTACGCGCGCAACCGCGCACGCAAGCATGTCCGTCGATGTATCGATTGCCACCACGAGGCGTTCACTCGACATCTGCTTCACTCTTTCGTCCCATTCTGGCTAAAAGTGTCGATTTTAGGCGCTCCGTCGCTCTCAAAAACGCGAATGTGTGCCCGCTATCGCTTCACGCCGTCCAAATTCCAGCGCTTTTCATGTTCCGGACCTGATTATTGCTACTAGACCGCCCGCGCTCCAGCCTCATATCGCAGAAAATCGACATTTTTATCCACATCATCCCGTCCTGCCGGCAAAACCAACTCGCATGCAGCACAACAAATCGAACCGCTGCCCCGCTTGCCGCCCCATCGCAATCCGCAGCCAGGGCAGCAACGGGCTGCTGGGCCACGGGGCATCCCTACGGTATCGCGCGAGCCGCATCATCTACTGCCGCCGCGAGCTCTGCAGCGCGCGACCCATGAGGCTCAAGCGCGATCATGCGCTCATGTTCGCCGGTCCGTGTAATTACAACGCCCAGGTACTCATCCGTCAGCTCATCCTGAAACTGTTCGCCCCACTCCAGCAGGCACGCACCTTCGTAGCCCAGCACATCGAAAATGCCGGTATCCTCCAGCTCGTAGGCGTGTTCAAGCCGATACAGGTCAAAATGGAAGAGCGGAATACGCCCGCCATCGTGTACGGCCATCAAGGCGAACGTAGGGCTCGTAACCGGATGCTCGTCACCCAGGGCGCGAGAGACGCCCTTGGTGAAGTGCGTCTTTCCCACACCGAGACCACCGGTAAGCACAAGAACGTCACCATCGGCGAGAAGCGGCGCGACAATCTCGCCAAAGCGCTCTGTATCCTCCTGCGATCCGCTACGATATCGCAGCGCCGCCTCCCGCACGAGCGCCATCAGCCCTCCTCCGGACGCGGCAACGCGTCGGCATTGTGTTCGGCCTCCACCGTGTTCGGCTCGCCCGCGCCCTGGCCCTGCGCATGCGCGCCCGCACCGCTGGCCGGATGGCGCGCAAGCCAGTCTCCCAGCATCCGAAAGTCTTCCTCTAGCAGTTCCTGCCAAGCAGGGTTTCGCAGCGCTGCCGCAGGGTGGAAGGTGGGCATAACCGTGAAATGACCCGTTTGATGGAACCTTCCGCGCAACCGGGTGATCCCGGTTTCGGTCTTGAGCACGAAATGCGTCGCCGGGTTGCCAAGCGTCACAATGACATCTGGCCATATGCTCCGGATTTGCTCACGCAAGAACGGAGAGCAGGCAAGGACCTCATCTGGTTTCGGGTTGCGGTTTCCCGGCGGGCGGCACTTCAGCACGTTGGCGATATAGATCTCGTCGCGCGTGAGCCCGGCTAACGACAGGATGCTGTTGAGGTTCTCCCCCGCGCGGCCAACGAACGGCTCGCCCTGGAGGTCTTCGTTGCGCCCAGGGGCCTCTCCCACGAACATCACGCGAGCATGCGGATTGCCCACGCCGAACACGATGTTCGTGCGCGTCTGGCAGAGCTCGCAGAGCCGGCAATCCCCCATGACGGCGCGGATCTCCTCAAGCGCCACCTCGCGCGGCGCCTGCCGGGTGTGGCCTGGAATATGCATGATGCCCATGGCAGCTCCTTATCTCTCCCTATGCGCCGAAGCGTTGCATGCCCGCACCCTCGCAGGCGCGCCACGCGTCGAAGGCGCGCTGGCAGGCGGGCCTCAAACGCCCTAGGGAGGCTCGTTAGAGGTACACCTTGTCGAGGCGCATCCCGAAATCGCAGACCACCTCGTAGTTTATCGTTCCGCGCAACCGCGCCATTTCATCGGCGCTAATCTCAGCGTCGCCATCGCGGCCGATGATGGTCATGACGTCGCCATATTCCGCCTCGGGAATCTGATGGATGGGCGTCTGCTGGATAGCAACCATGCACTGGTCCATGCAGATATTGCCCACCTGTCGCACCCGTTCTCCGCGGTACAGCACCTCCATACGATTTGAAAGCGTGCGCGAAAGGCCGTCGGCATAACCGATGGGCAGCGTGCATATCTGCACTGCCGTGCGCGGAACGCGGTACGTATACCCATAGCTCACGCCCTCGCCCATCGCCGGATGAGCGGTGCGCGTCACCCGTGCACGAACGCTCATAACGGGATCGAGCTTGATGACCGAACGCGATGAATCGCACGGATAGAGCCCGTAAAGCCCAATGCCAACCCGCACCATATCGTAGTGCGTCGAGGGGTCGAGCATCGTGGCCGGCGTGTTGTCGCAATGCACCGTACCGCAATCGAAGCCCGCATCCTCAAGCGCGCGGACCGCCTCTTCGAAACGCTTGCACTGGAGCTTGTAATCCCAACCGGCAACGTCTTCGGCAGTAGCGAAGTGCGTAAACACGCCATCGCATTGAATCCCACGATGGAAGTTGATATTGCGGCAGAACTCGAGCACGTCGGCATAGTGCACGCCGATCCGGTTCATGCCGGTCTCGATTGCGAGGTGGTACTTGCCCACTGTACCCGCTCGCACAGCGCACTCACCATAGGCGAGCGCAAACTCGATGGTGTAGACGGTAGGCATGATGTTCTTCTCAATAAGCTGCGGAATCGCGGTTATGGGCGGCTCGCTCAATATGAGAATCGGGGCCTGGATTCCAGCCTCGCGCAACTCGACGCCCTCGCAAACCGTGGCGACCGCAAACATGTCGGCGCCAGCCGAATGGAGCACGCGCGCGCATTCGATAGCCCCGTGCCCGTAAGCATCTGCCTTGACAACGCAGCACAGCTTCTGCCGCGGAGCGAGCAAGCTTTTATAGGCACGCAAGTTCCGACGGAGCGCCCCGCGATCTATCTCGACCCACGACCAACGCCCCTCGGGCACCTTCACCTGAGACATCGCGCCTTACGCCTCCTCTACCTGCGAGCCCTCATCGAGCACGCCCAAATCGTTGAGGGCGCTTTCTGCAGCAAGCTCCATAGCGTCCCCGATTAGATCGATGAGGTCCGTCGCGATCACGCTCTTCTCGCCAAATCTAGAAGCTGCGGCGAATCCCGTGAACGAGTGCACGGTTACTGCATAGGCACACAGCAGCTCCCAAGGCCCTGCGTAGTTGTGAGCCTGCGCGACAGAACCTGCGATGATACCGGCAAGAACATCGCCCGAACCAGCCGTGGCGAGTGAAGCGGGCCCAGCCATAGGCAGGAGAACCTTCTCCACGCCCGCCACAGCGGTCGACGGGCCCTTGGCCACGACGATCATATCTTCCGAGCCGGCAGCCCAGAGTAACCGGCGCGAAGCTTCGATTGCCGTACCGAGGTCAGCGACCGGATCGTCGCCAATTAGACGCGAGAGCTCCTTATGGTGCGGCGTCAGGATAAGGGGTGCATCGCGCCGGTAAAGCTCGGGCGTCTTATCGATTCCGCCGATGGAATACTTCGCAAGGCAGTTGAGGGCATCGGCGTCCAACACGAGCGGAACATCCATTTTCAGAAGCCCCGATACCACATCGATGCAGCCTGCAGCAGTCGTAATACCAGGGCCACAGAGCACGCAGGAGAACTTTTCGGCGGCCTTACACACCGCCTTGCGCGCAGCAGCCCCGAATGCGCCGCGCGAATCTGAGGGGATATCGATAACAGGAACGGATGGCAAGGCCATGCGAACCAGATTGGCGCAGGCAGAAGGACACGCCACGGCAACGTATCCAGCCCCCGCGCGCGCAGCGGCCTTTGCGGCCATCATCGCCGCGCCCGGATACGTCGCGGAGCCGGCAACGACGAGCACCGAACCACGGGAATACTTATTGATGTTCATCGGCAAAGGCTCGAAGAAATCAATCAAGTCGGCGGGGTCGACAATTTCCGCCTCATGCTCAACATCATCGATTACCTCATCAAGCTGGTCGTACAGACGCCCGCACACGATTTCGCCAGCATATTCGGGACCGTCGGCGCTATATAGGCCAAGCTTGGGCGCGAGCATGGTCGCCGTACGGGTAGCACGTATACAGTCATGCTCGACCACACCGGTCTGCGCATCAAGACCTGAAGGGGCGTCGACCGAAAGCACGGTAGGCTCCAGCTCGTTCACAACAGGAATCCAGATAGAAAATGGCGGACGGAGCTCTCCATGGAAACCGGTGCCCAGAATGGCATCGATAACCAGATCGGCCTCGCCGATAAGTTCACTGAGCTCGTCTTTAGATGGGCCCACAACAATATTGACATCGCGACCAGCGGTGCGTCGGGCAACATGGCGCGCCAAGGGTGCAGATATCTCATCGGGCTCAACTGGGCTCACCACATCAACGCGAACATCCTTTTGAGCCAAGATGTCTGCAGCAACCCAGCCGTCCCCGCCGTTATTGCCAAATCCAACGAGAATCACAACACGGCTCGGATTGCCCTTAAGCGCTTCGGAGGCAACGAACTCGCCGGCAAACTCCATGAGCTCGGCTTTCGACGTGCCCTCCTTTTCAATTACGTCTTCGAGACGGCGCACCTCATCACAGCTCAGAACCGGTCTCATAGACACCCCCATGCTCGATTATGGTCTCACCGGAAACAGATCTCAGCTCATTATCCTGCACTCGCTCAAGTTCATCGAGCACAGATCGGGCCTCTCGAAAAGACCGCGCGATACGCTGGCGCTCATCTTCGGGCTTCTCCTTCGGCCGAGGTCGGGCGTTCTCGGTAATGGCCATAGCATTCGCAACGGCAAGATCGCTGGTAAGGGATAGCGAGAGAGCAACCTCGATGATTCCGAGCTCATGGGCTACCTCGAGAGCCCTCCCCGCCAGCACGACAGACGGGCGCCCGGAAGCGTCGCGCGACACCGACACATCCTTACGACCGATTCCTTTGGCGAAGCCAGTTCCCAACGCCTTAAGCACGGCCTCTCGGGCGGCAAAACGGCTTGCATAGTGTGCAGCAGGACGAGCCGAAGCTTCGCAATACGCACGCTCTTCATCGGTGAACATGCGCTGTGCAAACGAGGGGGTGCGCTTGAGGATCTGCTCCATGCGCGATATTTCGACGATATCGACACCGATACCAGCCTCTGCCATGGCTACCTCCAAGATCTGTACTGCATCTAAACCGCAACCATTGTATAGGTATATACGAAAAAGGGCCTCCGGCATCAGCCGAAGGCCCTCATTCATGTTAAGCGAACGGCTCGGTGCCGTCCACCGGTCAGCGGCGCCCTGCCCTCCCA
>NZ_CEWCAA010000046.1:0-16836 GCF_982429025.1 Enorma sp. | reverse complement strand
AAGCGCCACCCGACGAGCGTGGCCCCCCGATAGGCAGAACGGATCGCTTGGCAGCAGCTCCTTGATCTCGAGCTGCGAGGCCGCTTCGCTCACGCGCCGCGCAATCTCATCTTCTGAGCAGCCAAGATTGCGCGGTGCGAAGGCGAGTTCGTGCTCTACCGTCTCGAGAAAGAGCTGCTGTTCGGGGTTCTGAAACGCCAGGGCAACTTCGCCCGGTACAGGCGCGGTGCCACCAAGCAGCACTGAGCCCGACTGCGCCTTGGTGAGTCCGGCCGCCAGACATGCGAGCGTGGTTTTGCCCGCGCCCGAACGACCTGCGATAAGCGTCACCCGTCCGGATGGAACCGAAAGTGAGATATCGTTCAACACGTCCGCGTTTTCATAGGCAATGGAGACGTGGCTGAATGCCAAGGAACTCGCTTCGCGCGCAGGCTTGCCCTCAGTGCCACAGTCGTTTTCGGAAATCGCGCTTAAAGCCCCGACGTCATCAGACGGAATCGAGGAACCGGAAGCGTTCTCGGGCATGACTCGAACATCGAGGCCGTTTTCGGGCGAGATTCGGACACTCACGGCGTTGTCGGGCAGAATTCGGACATTGGCTCCTTTGTCGGGCGAAAAATCGCCATTTTGAGACACCTGAGCGTCCGAATCTCGCCCGAAAACGCTGTGAGCGTCCGAATCACGCCCGACAACGCCGTGAGTGTCCGAATCTAGCCCGGCATCGAGTGGGGACCCTGCACCGGCGCACCCATCTGCTCGGACACTGCGCAGCCACGTGGCAAGTTGAGCCGGAGCAAATCCACCGGCAAGGTCAAAACCATCGGCAACGGCACACCGCAATGCGTCGGCATAGTCATTCGGGGGCAAAACCCAATCCCAGATGTCACGATAATCGACCAGAAGCGAACCCGGTGCCCCCGACCAGATCACCTTGCCAGCATCGAGCACGAGCACCCGGTTGCACGAAAGCACCTCAAGCGGATCATGGGTGACGAGAACCACGCCAACGCCACGCCCTGCAAGACGCGCAACCAGGCTCCTGAACTGGGACCGGAAGGTGCTATCGATCTGAGAGGTCACCTCATCGAGTACGAGATAGCCAGGCTCCATTGCGAGCACAGAAGCCAACACGAGGCGTTGGAGCTCACCGCCAGAAAGCGATGGCACCTCACGGTCCTCGAAGCCCGCAAGCCCCACAGCATCAAGCGAACTCGCAACTCGCTCCGTAATCTCGCCTTCCGCGCAACCGATATTCCATAGACCAAAAGCCAGTTCGTCACTCACGATGGTCGAAACGGTCTGGTCGGCAGGATTTTGGCCAACATAGCCAACCAGACGGCGCACAAGGGCACGCCCCCGCACATTGGCCGTAGACGCCCCATCGACGCAAACCGCACCGGATTGAGGCAACTGGGCCCCGCACACAAGCCGCCCGAGCGTCGATTTGCCGGAACCATTGTGCCCGATGAGCGCAACGACCTCGCCGCGCTCGACGCAAAGCGAGACGCCGTGAAGGGCGCCGTCGACAATGGCATCTACTACCTCGATCATGCGACGCCTCCCTCCAACATCGAGCGCGCTTTTCATCTTTGAAACTCAGAGCGCAATCGCGCCTCCGCCCATCCATCACCTATTGCATCGAACACGCCGGCACAGCGAAATATAGCGGTACCGCGTTTGAACTTCGGCATGCAATAACTCAACAGCAACAAAACACCAACGCCGTTACCGTCGCCAACGCAGAAGCAAGACGCCACCACCGCTAATGTGAAAAAGGCCCCGCAGAGCGGGGCCTTTGCAAAAGCTCACATGAGCCTGGGCGCTACTCGGCAGCGCTCTCCTCGGCGGGAGCCTCGGTCTCGGCGACCTCAGCCTCAGCGGCGGGAGCCTCCTCGACAGCCTCGGCCTTCTTGGGGGCAACGGGCTTCGGGGCAGGAGCAGCCTTCTTCACCTTGGGGGTGCAGGGCTCGGACACGATCTCGATGATGACCATCGGAGCGTTGTCGCCCTTGCGGGGGCCGAGCTTCATGATGCGGGTATAACCGCCGTTGCGGTCGGCCCACATGCCCTGAGCAGCCTTGTCGAAGATCTCGGCGACGAGGTCCTTGTCACCGAGCTTGGCGATGGCGAGACGACGGGAGTGCAGGTCGCCCTTCTTGGCCCAGGTGATGATGGGCTCAGCATAGCTGCGGAGCGCCTTCGCGCGGGTCTCGGTGGTCTTGATGCGATCGTTCTCAAAGAGCGCCTTGGCAAGGCTCTTCTTCATGGCCTTGGTGTGGCTCGCATCGGTGCCGAGCTTCAGGCCCTTCTTCTTGTTGTGACGCATGGTCTCGTATCTCCTCTATATGAAAGCTCGAGCTACTGCTTCAGGCTTAGGCCCATAGACTCAAGCTTGTCCTTGACTTCCTCGATCGACTTGACGCCGAAGTTGCGGATGTTGAGCAGGTCGTTCTCGGAGAACTCCACGAGCTGGCGCACAGAGTGAATGCTCGCGCGCTTCAGGCAGTTGTAGGAGCGAACCGAGAGGTCGAGATCCTCGATCTGCTTATCGAGCTCGGCGTTGTCGCTCGCGGCCTCAGGGGCGAAGATCGAAACCTCTTCCTCGACCTCGGGGGTCTCGGCAAGGTTCATGAACGCAGCCATGTGCTGGTTGATGATGTTGGCAGCCTGAACCACCGCGTCGCGCGGGGAAAGGGCGCCGTTGGTCTCGATCTCAAGCACCAGACGGTCGTAGTCGGTGTGCTGACCCACGCGGCAGGCCTCGACGAGCTTGGCGCAGCGGCGCACCGGCGAGAAGAGCGAGTCGACGTGGATGATGCCGATGGGATCGGAATCGCGCTTGTTGCCCTCGTATGACACATAGCCGCGACCATGACCGATGCGCATGGACATCGTAAGGTGCGCGCCCTCATTCAGGGTGGCGATGTGCTGCTCGGGGTTGACGAGCTCGAAACCAGCCGGAATGAAGAAGTCGCCGCCGTTGACATCGCACGGGCCCTCGACGTTGATGGTGGCCTCGGCCTCGGACACCGAGGTGCCCGTGGCGCGGAAGACCAGGCCCTTAACGTTAAGGACGATATCGGTAACATCCTCAACCATGTTGGGGATGGTCATGAACTCGTGCTGGGCGCCATCGATCTTGATCGCCTCAACTGCCGCACCCTCGAGAGAGGAGAGCAGGACGCGACGGAGCGAGTTGCCGAGGGTGTCGCCGTAACCACGCTCGAGCGGCTCGACGGAGACACGAGCGGACGTCTCGTTGATCTCTTCGACCTGAACCTGAGGCCTAATGAATTCTGACATGTATTAACCTCCAGCCTCAGCAGCCCTGATGGACTACTTAGAGTAGAGCTCGACGATGAGCTGCTCTTGGATATCGGTGCTGATCTGCTCACGCGTGGGCAGCGAGAGCACGTTACCAGAGAGCTTCTCGATATCGACCTCAAGCCAGCCGGGGACCTCGAAGCGCTCGGACTGGATGAGAGCCTCCTTGATGGGGAGGAGGTCACGGTACTTCTCGCCCACCGCGATGACGTCACCGGGCTTGACGAGATAGGAGGGGATGTCGACGCGGCGGCCGTTCACGGTGAAGTGACCGTGGGAAACCGTCTGACGGGCCTCGCGGCGGGTGCGGGCGAAGCCGAGACGGAACACCACGTTGTCGAGACGGCTCTCAAGGAGAACCATCAGGTTCTCGCCGGTGACGCCGTTCATGCGACGGGCGCGCTCATAGTAACGGTGGAACTGCTTCTCGAGCACACCGTAGATGAACTTAGCCTTCTGCTTCTCGCGCAGCTGGACGCCGTACTCGGATTCCTTGCGACGACGCTTGGGCTGACGCTTCGATTCCTTCTTGCTGCTGTAACCGAGCTCGATGGGATCGACCCCGAGCTGGCGGCAGCGCTTAAGAACAGGAGTCCTGTCGATTGCCATAGTAATGCGATCCTTTCAGAGTTACACGCGGCGACGCTTCTTGGGGCGGCAGCCGTTGTGCGGGATGGGGGTCTTGTCCTGGATGCTCGTGACCTCGAGGCCGGCGGCCTGGAGGGAACGGATGGCGGTCTCGCGACCGGAGCCCGGGCCCTTCACGAACACGGCGACCTTGTGCATGCCGTGCTCCATAGCGGCCTTGGCGCAGGCCTCGGCAGCCATCTGGGCGGCAAACGGGGTGCTCTTACGAGAGCCCTTGAAGCCTACCTGGCCCGCCGACTTCCAGGCAATGACGTTGCCCTGCGGATCGGTGATCGAGATGATCGTGTTGTTGAAGGTGGAACGGATGTGAGCCTGTCCCACGGAGATGTTCTTGCGGTCGGCGCGCTTGACGCGAGTAGCAGCGCCGCGCTTGTTCTTAGCAGTAGCCATCAGTTAAGCGCTCCTTATTTCTTCTTCTTGGCACCGATCTGGCGCTTCGGACCCTTGCGGGTGCGAGCGTTGGTGTGGGTGCGCTGGCCGCGGACGGGAAGACCCTTGCGGTGACGCAGGCCACGATAGCAGCCGATGTCCATGAGGCGCTTGACGTTCTGGTTACGCTCACGACGGAGGTCGCCCTCCACCATGATGTGGTTCTCGTCGATGTACTTACGGATGACGTCGACCTCTTCTTCGGTAAGGTCCTTGACGCGGGTATCCGGGTTGATGTTCGTGTCGGCGCAAATCTTAGACGCCGTGGTGCGGCCGATGCCGTAGATGTAGGTCAGACCGATCTCGACGCGCTTCTCACGCGGCAGATCGACACCGCTGATACGGGCCAACTTGGATCTCCTCTCTTAACCCTGACGCTGCTTGTGACGCGGGTTCTCGCAGATAACGAGCACCTTGCCATGGCGCCTGATAATCTTGCACTTGTCGCACATCTTCTTGACCGAAGGACGTACCTTCATCGTTCTTCCTTTCGGTTGTGCTCAAACCAACAAACCTACTATGTACTCGTCCAGCCGCAGACGTGAATTACCTGGCTGGTTGCGCACACGACAGCTGAGCGGTCTGTCGCGCGCGTGCGCTGCCTATTTATAGCGATAGGTGATGCGACCACGGGTGAGATCGTAGGGCGAAAGCTCCACCACGACCTTGTCACCGGGAAGGATGCGGATATAGTTCATACGGATCTTGCCCGAGATGGAGCAGAGAACCGTGTGACCATTACCCAGATCGACACGAAACATCGCATTGGGAAGCGGCTCGGTGACCGTACCCTCGAGTTCGATTGCGTCTTCCTTCTTCACAAGCACATCTTTCTCTCGAAACGACAGCAGCGACTTATGATACCGCAGAGCGGTACCACCTCATGTATTTTTCGTCAACGCTCCACATTCTTCCTGCAGAGCGCTCTTTCGTGCGCCCCTAAACCGATGCTGTGAGAAAACGAACCGGGTTCGTTTTATCACTACATCACACCACCCTGCAAGCTGCACCACGGGCCCTGAGCATCTTGGGTGAGAACAACCGGTCCGTCATCGGTGATGGCGATGGTGTTCTCGTAGTGGGCAGCGGGCAGATGGTCGTTCGTGGTCACGATCCAGCCATCGGGCCCCACGCTCACGCGATGCGTGCCGAGCGTGATCATCGGCTCGATCGCGATGACCATGCCGGCTTCGAGCGTGATGCCCCTCCCCTTCTTGCCGTAGTTGGGAACGTTGGGCTCCTCGTGCATGACGCGACCCACGCCGTGGCCCACGTACTCGCGGAGCACGCCGTAACCATGGCTCTCGGCAAGGCTTTGAACGGCATGGCCGATGTCACCGATGCGGTTCCCCGGCACGGCCTGCTCGATGCCCGCCTTGAGGCAGTCGAGGGTGACTTCGCACAGCGCCTTGACCTCGGGTGCGGGGTTTCCGACGTAGAAGGTCCAGGCGTTGTCGCCCACCCAGCCGTCGACGATGGCTCCGGTGTCGATGGAGAGGATATCACCATCGCGCAGGATCACATCGGGGTTGGGGATACCGTGCACTACGGCATCGTTCAGCGATGCGCAGATGGTGCCCGGGAACCCGCCGTACCCCTTGAACGCGGGCGTGCCGCCGTGCATGCGAATGATCTGCTCGGCAAGCTGATCGAGCTCAAAGGTCGAAACGCCAGGGCGCACCATGGCACCGACGTGCCGGAGCACCATCTTGGACAGTGCTCCGGCCTTCTTCATCTGCTCGATTTCTTCAGGGGTCTTGATCTTGATCATAGACCGAGCGCTTCCTTTACGTCAGCGTAGACCGCTTCCATGCTCTGGGCGCCGTTGACGCTCTTGAGCAGACCCTGGCCGCGATAGTACTCCACGAGCGGGCTCGTGTTCTTCTCGTACACATCGAGGCGGTTCTGGATCGTCTCGGGCTTATCGTCATCGCGCTGGTACATCTCGCCACCGCAGGCGGGGCAGACGGTCTCGGTCGCGGTACCGGTATGGCCGCAGGCGCGGCAGGTGCGACGCGACGAGAGGCGCTCGATGATGATCGCGGGCTCGACGTCGATGAGCAGAGCGCAGTCGATGGTGCGACCGAGCCCGGAAAGCTCGGAGTCGAGCGTCACGGCCTGCATGGTGTTGCGCGGGAAGCCGTCGAGGATGAAGCCCTTCTGGGCATCATCGGCAGCGAGGCGCTCCTTCACCAGATCGATCACGAGCTGATCGGGCACAAGCTCGCCGGCATCCATGTACTGCTTCGCCTGGAGGCCGAGCTCGGTGCCGCCCTTCACGGCAGCACGCAAAAGATCGCCGGTTGAGATGTGCGCGACGCCGTAATCGGCGACGAGCTCCTGGGCCACGGTGCCCTTACCGGCGCCGGGCGCGCCCAACAGAACGATATTCATGGGTGACTCCTCTCCGCCCTACTTGAAGAAGCCGTCGTAGTTATACATCTTGAGCTGGCTCTCGACCTTATCGACCGTATCGAGCACCACGCCCACCATGATGAGCACCGAGGTGCCACCGAAAGCCTGGATGAGCTGGTTCCCCGTGAAGGAGAAGATGATGGACGGCACGATCGCGATGACCGCCAGGAAGACGGCGCTCGGAAGCGTGATCTTGTTGAGCGCGTTCTTGATATAAGCAGCGGTGGCACGGCCCGGGCGAACGCCGGGGATAAAGCCACCCTGACGCTTGAGGTTCTCCGCGGTGTCCTCGGGATTGAAAATCATCGAGGTGTAGAAGTACGCGAAGAACACGATCAGAACGACGTTCAAGATCCAGTTGATCCAGCCCGAGGCAAGCGCGTTGGCCACGGCCAGCACCCAATCGACGTTGGGGAAGAAGACCGCGATCTGCGCCGGGAAGTACAGAAGCGCGCTCGCGAAGATGATCGGCACCACGCCGGCGGTGTTGACCTTGATGGGAAGGTAGGTCGACTGACCGCCCATCATGCGACGGCCCACGACGCGCTTGGCGTACTGAACCGGAATGCGGCGCTGGCCGCGCTCGAGGAAGACGATGAACGGGATCACGCACAGGATCACGACGAAGATCACGACGGTGACGACGATGCCCATCGTGCCCTCGCCAAGCGAGGAGAAGATGGACTGCGGCAGGCCAGCCATGATGTTCGCGAAGATGATGAGCGACATGCCGTTGCCGATGCCGCGCTGCGTGATGAGCTCACCGATCCACATGATGAGCATCGAGCCCGCGGTGAGCGTGCCGACGACCATGATGTCGAAGATGACCTCGGGAGCACCGGCCTCAGCGAAGCTGATGCCGTAGCTCTTGAACAGGAACAGGTAGCCGATCGAGTTAAGGATGGACAGGCCGAGCGTGAGATAGCGAGAATACTGCGTGATCTTGGTCTGGCCGACCTCGCCCTCGCGGGCAAGCTCGTGGAGGCTCGGAATCACGCTCTGCAGGAGCTGCATGATGATGGAGCTCGTGATGTAGGGCATGATGCCAAGCGAGAAGACCGAGACGTAGCTCAGCGCGCCACCGGAGAAAAGCGTAAGAAGCCCCATAGCGCCATCGGTCGGCAAAAGGCCCGCCATCCCCTGGAAGGGGACGCCGGGCACAGGAACATGTGCACCGATGCGGTACACAATGAGCATCGCTATGGTGAAGAGAATCTTGTCCCGAAGATCTTTGATCCGGAACGCGTTCTTCAGGCCAGTTAGCACGGGAGCTCGACCTTTCCGCCGGCCGCCTCGATCTTGGCCTGCGCGGCAGCGGAGACCTTGTCGACGCGAACCGTGAACTTCTTGCTGGTCTCGCCCTCAGCAAGAATCTTCACCGGCTGGAATTCCTTCTTGATGATGCCGGCAGCCTTGAGCGCTGCACCGTCGATCACCGCGCCGTCCTCGAACTTCTCGTCGAGGCGGGCGATGTTCACGGGAGCGAACTCGATGCGACGCGGGTTACGGAAGCCCGGGAGCTTGGGCAGGCGCATCGCGAGCGGGGTCTGGCCGCCCTCGAAGCCCGAGCCCTTGCCGCCGCCGGAGCGGGAGAGCTGGCCCTTCTGGCCGCGACCCGCCGTGGTGCCGTGACCAGAGGAGTTGCCGCGGCCGATGCGCTTGCGGCGGTGAGTCGACCCCTCTGCGGGGGTGAGGTCATGAAGCTGCATTGCTTACTCCTCTACAATCTCAACAAGGTGCTTGACCTTGAAGATCATTCCGCGGACAGATTCGTTGTCGGGAAGCTCGCGGGTGCGGTTGATCTTCCCGAGGCCGAGGGCCTTGATGGTCCTGACCTGGTCCTGCTTGCAACCGTTGGTGCTGCGGACCTGCTTGACGGTGATGGTATCGGCCATGCTTACTGCTCCTTCTTGCCCACGAACATCTCGCTGACCGTGAGGCCGCGGCGAGCCGCGACGTCCTCGGGGCTTGCGAGCTCCTTGAGGCCCTCGGCAGCGGCCTTGATGATGTTGAGGCCGTTATCGGTGCCGAGCGACTTGGAGAGAACGTTCTTGATGCCAGCAAGCTCGAAGAGGGGGCGCACGGCGCCGCCGGCGATAACGCCGGTACCCTCGACAGCGGGCTTGATGATGATGCGGCCGGCGCCGAAGTGGCCCTCGACCTCGTGCGGAATGGTGCCCTCTTCGGTCACCGGCACGTGGAACATGTGCTTCTTGGCATCGAGCGACGCCTTGGAGATGGCCAGGGGCACCTCAGCGGACTTGCCCATGCCGATGCCGACGTTGCCCTTGCCGTCGCCAACGACGACGAGCGCGACGAGGGACATGCGACGGCCGCCCTTGACGGTCTTGGCGACGCGGTTGATGAAGACGACGCGCTCCTCGAACTCGGAGGCCTCGCGCTGCTTGTTATCTCGATTACGAGCCATGTGCTTCTAACCTCCTAGAACTCGAGACCGGCGGCACGAGCGCCGTCGGCGAGGGCCTTGACGCGCCCATGATAGATACGGCCGCCACGGTCGAAACGGACCGCCTTGATGCCAGCCTCGATGGCGCGCTTGCCCACGAGCTCGCCGACCTTCTCCGCAGCCTCCTTGTTGGAGGTGTGGGTGCCCTTGAACTCGGCCTCGAGGGTCGAAGCGGACACGAGGGTCTTGCCCTGGGTATCGTCCACGATCATGGCATAGATGTTGGCGTTCGTGCGAACCACGCGCAGGCGCGGGCGCTCGGGCGTGCCGAAGATCTTCCCGCGAACGCGACGCTGACGGCGCTTGAGGCCGGCTGCCTTCGCTTTGTTCTTATCCATCTGATAACTCCTTAGAGGATCTTGCCCGTACCTAACGGGGTACGGGACTTACACGGTGTGCGTCTGCTACTACTTAGCGGCCTTACCGAGCTTGCGACGGATGTGCTCGCCAACGTAGTGGATACCCTTGCCCTTGTACGGCTCGGGCGGACGCTTGCCGCGGATCTCGGCGGCAACCTGGCCGACCTGCTGCTTGTTGATGCCCTTCACGTTGATGTGCGTGTTGTCGGGCACCTCGAAGGTGATGCCCTCGGGGGCATCGTACAGGACGGGGTGCGAATAACCGAGCGACATCTCGAGGTTCTTGCCCTTGAGCTGCACACGGTAGCCGACGCCAGCGAGCTCGAGCTGCTTGGTGTAGCCCTCGGACACGCCGGTCACCATGTTCTGGATGAGCGCGCGGGTGAGGCCGTGACGGGCGCGGGTCTCGCGCTCATCGTCGGGACGGCTCACGACGAGCTCGTTCTCCTCGATGGAAATGCTGAGCTTCTCGTAGAAATCAAGCTCGAGCTGGCCCTTGGGGCCCTTGACGGTCACGTGCTGACCATCGACTGCCACCTCGACTCCGGCGGGAATCTGGACAGGCTTCTTACCGATACGGGACACGGTGTTCTCCTTCCTTCTACTCGCCAGTCGTCTTACCAGACGAACGCGATGATCTCGCCGCCGACGTTCGCCTTGCGGCAGTCGCGGTCGGTCATGACGCCCTTGCTGGTGGAAACGATAGCGGTACCAAGACCACCGCGAACGCGGGGGATGTCGGCGACGCCGGCATACTTGCGAAGGCCGGGCTTGGAAATGCGGCGGATGCCGTTGATGACCTTCTGCTTCTTGGGGCCGTACTTAAGCGTGATGGTGAGGGTCTTCTGGGGCACGGTATCCTCGACCGTGTAGCCCTCGATGTAGCCCTCCTCGTGCAAGACGCGCGCGATCTCGACGAGCTTCTTCGAGCTCGGCATGGAGACGGCGGCCTTGTTCGCAGAGTTGCCGTTGCGAATGCGCGTAAGCATGTCTGCAATCGGGTCTGTCAGGTTCATGCAGATTCTCCTTCGTTCTAGATGAACTCGTGCAACCGGTCCTCGGTCACCCATAGCGACCGAGCCTGCCGTACACGATCTTCCCTGCCGGGGCTGCACACCCCGTGCACTGGTAGTGACTTACCAGCTGGCCTTCTTGATGCCGGGAAGCTCGCCCTTGAGCGCCAGCTCGCGGAAGCACACACGGCACAGGCCGAACTTGCGGTAAACCGAATGCGGACGGCCGCAACGCTGGCAGCGGGTGTACTTGCGGGTCGAGAACTTCGGCTCGCGCTGCTGTTTGACGATCATCGATGTCTTAGCCACTTACTTACCTCCTATCACGGATTATCATGCACCGGTCGGGCCGCACACGAACCGCGCGGCCCGGAGCCGGGGCGAATGAACTACTTCTTGAACGGGAATCCAAAGCCGTCGAGAAGGGCGCGGCCCTCTTCGTCGGTCTTGGCGGTGGTGACGATGGTGATGTCCATGCCGCGCTGGCGGTCGATGGAGTCGAAGTCGATCTCGGGGAAGATGAGCTGCTCGGTCACGCCCATGGAGAAGTTGCCGCGGCCGTCGAAGCTATCGGGCGAGATGCCGCGGAAGTCGCGGATACGGGGGATCGCCACAGCGGTGAGGCGGTCGAGGAACTCCCACATGCGGTCGCCGCGTAGGGTGACCTTGGCGCCGATCGGCATGCCGGCGCGCAGGCGGAAGGACGCGATGGACTTGCGGGCGCGGGTGACCATCGGCTGCTGGCCGGTGATGGCGCGCAGGTCGCGCACGGCACCGTCGATGGCTTTGGAATCGGTGGCGGCCTCGCCGACGCCCATGTTCACGACGATCTTCTCGATCTTCGGGATCATCATGACGTTCTTGTACTGGAACTTCTCCTGAAGCTGGCCCTTCACCTCGTTGAGGTACTTGGTCTTAAGACGGGGCACGTACTTCTCTTCAGCCATGTTCACTCCTTTGGGGTTTTAAGCACGGGGCTTGGCCGCTCCCAGATGCGAAAATAGGACAGAGGAAATTTTGCATCCGGTCGGGTTGTCCTCGCGCCTCCCGCCGTCATCGAACCGCGCTGGCTGTCGCGGCACGACGAATCACCGACAGGAGCCGGGCAATACGGTCGCTATGATACGCGTCTGCGGAACGAATTGCCAGAAGAACTTCTGAAGCCCCTTGGCAACCTGCGGAAATCCACATTTTCAAGATGCTTGCGGTGTGGAGGTTGCTGGGCGGGCAGCCCCCTCGGCGCTCATCCCGGCGCATGGCGCGGACGGGACCTCCCGATGCGCCCCCTAGCGCGCTGCTTCTCGGGCGAGATTTGACGCTCGCGCGGTTGTCGGGCGCAATCCGGACACTCCCTCCGTTGCCGGGCGACATCTGGACGTTTTCGAGCCTCCGAGCGTACGAAAGTCGCCCAAGAAAAGCCTCCCATCTCCAGGGCTTTTTAGTCCAAGAAATGGGAGACGGTTCACTTCAGCACGCTGCTCCAATATTAGCGCTGTATCGCTCAATAGACTGAACTACGCCTCATATCACCCCGTACGCCTACCATACAGAATACGTATATTGATAGATATAGACGGTACCCGTGTGATTGTATTGGCACTGACCGCTCACAGACCAGCTGTTTGTCAAGCGTGATCCGGTGCAAGAATATCCGTTGCTATAACGAAGAGATTTATAGCTAACGTTGTACTTTGACCTATTGTGAGCTCCGTTGTTGTGGCATAAGTACACACGATAAGTGTCTTCCACCGTATCTATGTATGCGCGGGGCTCAATGGTTCCCGAATCCTCCGCCACACTATCCAAGCCTACCGCAACTTGCGGCACCATGAAGCCGAAACAGATGGCCAACAAGAGCACGGATACAATCCCAAAGGCTTGCTTCTTCAAGTACAGCAACATCCGCATTATAGTTCCTTCCATCGTTTCCTTTTCCTCCGCATTTTTTCTTGTGTCTAACCCTCCCTCCTCACTTTACGGAAGCACGTTTCCAGAGGCCTTTTCAAACGTCTCCGCATAGTAATCTGCCACGGTGCCATCAGGGCGCTTTGAGCAAACGGCGCCATCTTCAATAAATAGGTAATCGTCGCAGAGGCCCTCGAGCGTGCTGAGAATATGGGATGAAATGAGCACCGTTCCCCCTGCATTCGCATACTGACGAAGCGTATGGGAATGCCACTTTACATGAGTGGGGTCAAGGGCGTTCATGCTTTCGTCCAAAAGAAGGCAGCGGGCGCCCGAAACATATGCAAGGGTCAAGGCAACTTGCTGTTTCATGCCCTGCGATAGCTTGCGAACAGCTTTATGTCCAAACTCTGCAAGTTCGGAGCACGCATCATCGTAAACACGACCCGCCGCCTGCCCCCAAAAGGCTGTGACGAGCGCCAGATGCTCATCCGGCGAAAGGTGTGAGTACATCCAGTCGGCATTCCCCGGGACAAGAAACACACACTGCATGTATTGGGGATTGCGCGAGCAGGGAACACCGGCTATTTTGATGCTTCCGGATTTCAACAATGACGCGTTGCCAGCCAGAACCTCGAGCAACGTCGTTTTTCCGCATCCATTAGGAGCGACCAGCCCAACGACATGCCCGGGGTCGAGGGAGAACGATGAATCGCTGAGAACGGCTTGGCGACCCCGCGCTACCGTTATCCGAGACGCACGGACAAATCCGCGGGAAGCGTCCGCACCTGTCGCCTGGGACCCAAGCCTGTCGCGACGAATAGACACTCCTCGAACGAAAACGTCAGCGATAAAGGCGGCTATCAAGAGAATCGCGATGAGAGCCACTATCAGCATAAGGCCACGCCCGAAGCTTGCGCCTTCGACGGGAAAGACATCCGATGAAGGATTGTAGCTAAAGAAGCCCGCAGACGATGGCATATAGAAATAGATAAACGGACACCAGAGAATCCAATCGCCCCCCTCTTGAGCAAGCAAAGCCTGCAGGAGCATCGGGGAAAGGAACACTACCGCACCCGTCAAAGCTGCCACAGTAGAGTGGTTCACCATGCAATGAACAAACTGACAAAACAGAGATATAGCAATGGTCAGAAGCAGGTAGAGCAGAGCCACGCGCGCCGAAGACTCTAACGCGGTAAGATGCATAAGCTCGCCGCCTTGGTAGAACACGACGGGATACGACACATCGCCGAATCCATTCCTCAGCAACGCGAAAACAAGCGGCACCAGCAGCGTGATGGCGACGCACGCCGCACCAAGCACCAGCTGCAACGTGAGCAGGATCGCAAAACGCTGCACGCCGGATACGGGTGCCCTGCTAAGCAAACGGCCCGCATCGAATAACCGCAATGTAATGAGGCCGACAAAGACGCCCGGTAGCAACCAGACAATATAGGGAACGTGCGCGCTTATGAAGCTTAGAACCAATACAGCCGGCAACTGCGAGGAGGTATCGTACGCCTGCGGGCTCGCTAACCGGCTCATCCCATCGAAAAGCTCTGCAGATTGGCGCAGCGCAGGCTCGTCTGCCACCAGATACCCCGCATCGAGCATGCGTAGCTCAACGTCATAACATGCGCTTGCAGAACGAATCAAATTGGCATCCGACTCAGCAGATGCCATCCGCTCGAGTGCATCTATACGTTCCTGTGTAAGTTGTTTAAGGTCATCTGGCATGGTTGGATCGTCCAGGCTTGCCCGTGATTGGCCAACAAACTGAATGTTGGATTCGAACTCAATGCGCCGCCCTGCAAAACCAGTTTGGAAGTCAAGCAGAATATACATAGAAAACGACAGGGAGACGAACAAGAGCATCGCATAAAGCGCGAGCTGTTTGCCCGAGCAACGAATCAATAACGCAATCTGACGTCCCATAAGATGACCCCCATCAATGCGCTAACTTACATTTTAGACTATCATATATTCAGATATATGTATATATCTATGCAGCATTTCTTTGCGCTTGGCAATTCATTCCGAACGCAGTTGTCCTTGAGCAGAGGCTGTCCACGGCACCTTGACACGATGAAGCTTGCAGCCACGGCTTCATCAGGAGACAACCGTCACCGAGCGTTGCCTCCGTCCACCGCACCGACCGTGAGATTGACGGGGTCAACGAGAACGACAATGAGCCACTGAGGCAACACTTACCCAAGGACATCTTAGCCTCGACAACGTATTCGGCGAGAAGGCCGCGGTGGCGCACGTTTTCAAGATACTCGTAGCATGGAGCTTGCTGGGTCAGATGAATCCATCGGCGCTCATTCCGGCGCATCGCGCGGACGGGGCCTCCCGATGCGCCCCTAGCGCGTGGCTTCTCGGGCGCAATCCTGACACTTGTCCCGTTGCCGGGCGCAATCCGGACACTCCCTCCGTTGCCGGGCGACATCTGGACGTTTTCGAGCCTTCGAGCGTACGAAAGCCGCCCGAGAAGTACGCAGATGGCGGAAACCCGCCCGAGAACGGGGTGAGCGTCTGAAATATGCCCGGAAGCGAATCGATCGTCCAAATCTCGCCCGAAAAACGCCTACGAACAAGCCCGACAACACGAGCAAAACGACGAAGACACGCCCGACAAGAAACGGGCCTGCGCCGGCAGCGCCTCTTTACCGTCCGAACCGCTCAAAGAAGGCAAGCGCGTTTCCGCCGCAGAGCGCCTCGGTTACCTCGGCACCGAAGCGCTGCTCAAGGTGCTCTTGGAGGGCGGGCATCTTATCCGCGCTCGCGATGTCGAGCACCGGATCGCACCCGTCGAAGTCGCTTCCCAGCGCCAGCACCCGCTCGCCGCCGAGGTCGAGCCAATGCTCGATATGCCGGGAGAGGTCGTCGAAGGTGGGTGGCGTGGCCGCAGGGTCGTCCACGACGAACAGGTCGGCATAGTTGAGCCCCACGATGCCGCCGCGGTCGCGGATCTCGGCAAACTGGGCATCGGTGAGGTTCCGCTTGTGCCCGCAGACGGCCCGCGCATTGGAGTGACTCGCTACGAAAGGACGCTCGGCCAGGCTAGCCACCTCGTCAAAGCAGACGTCGTTGAGATGCGAGACATCGAGGATGACGCGCTCCTCCTCCATGCGGCGCAGGACCTCACGACCAGTTGCGGTGAGCCCGAGCTCCGGAGCATCGTGGCCGCTCGCGAGCGGACCCGGGGCATTCCAGCTGAGGGACGCCATGAGCAGGCCTTGCTCGGCGCAGGCGTGCACCAGCTCGATATCATGCGCGAACAACCGAGCGTTCTCGATGGTGCGCACCGCCGCGATGTGACCCTCTGCGAGCGCCGGGCGAATGTCCGCCGCCGAGCGCACGTCCGAGAAGCGGTCGCCGTGCCGCGCCAGCTCGCGGTCGAGGCAGCCGGATACGTGCTCCCAGAGCTCAGCGGCGCCGGCAGGCTCGAAGGAGTCGGGGATGAAGCATGCGAAGCACTGCGCCCAGGGCGTAGCGCCGATCTTATCCGCGGTGAGCTGAAAACCGCCGGCAGCAAGGTCCGCGGCGACAGGCGGCTTAGGGAGATCGGGAGATGCGGGCGGCTCGCCCTGCCCCGACATGCCAGCTGAAGCCGCGAGCTCTGCGGGCATGTTCTGGAACGCGAGCATGGTCGCGGTATCGCAATGAAGATCGAATACGGGATAACTCATGATGCCTCCTTAAAGACGAAATTCGGCTCCAGAACCGGCACGGGTGTCCCAGCTCTGGGTGGATGCGGCGGCGATGGCCGGGCGCGCCGGCAACAACCGGGCACGGCGTCGGGGCTGAGCGCTGCGCCTAGGCCGGGCGCTATGCCCGCGCCCGCTCGCGCAATCGCACCACGCCGTTCAGGCGCTCGCCCGTCACCACCATGCCTACCAGGAAGAGCACGAGGTACCACGGATAGATCCATGCGCCGACGAGCTGCGCGAGCACGCCGAAGAGCGGCGACATGGCGAGCGACCCGATATAGGCGAACGCCATCTGCATGCCCGTGAGCTCGAGCGCGAGCTCCTCCCCGAACCGTGCCGGCGTGGCGTGGATCGTCGAGGGGTAGATGGGAGCGCATCCGCAGCCCATGAGCACAAGCCCCGCGAAGAGCGCCATGTCGCCCGGCATGAGCACGCATACGAACGCAACCGCGATGAGCGCCTGACCGAGCCGGATCATATTGCGGTCGTTCACCTTGAGCGAAATGAAACCGCTCACGGCTCGGCCTGCGGTGATGCCCATATAGAAGAGGGCGGCCCAACTC
>NZ_CEWCAA010000045.1:0-17527 GCF_982429025.1 Enorma sp. | reverse complement strand
CCTCTGGCGCAGTTCCGCAGCAAAAAAAGGCCCAGGGGGCCTTTTTTGCGAGGACTGTCTGAGCACAGAGGATAGAGGGCGGCGTGCCTGCCGTTACCTCTTCCCCGGCAAATGGTTGATCAGCGAAGCCTGATACGCCGCGCCGAAGCCATTGTCTATGTTGACGACGGAAACACCACTCGCGCAGCTATTCACCATAGCGAGCAACGCCGTGAGCCCGCCGAGGTTCGCCCCGTAACCCACACTCGTGGGCACGGCGATGACCGGGCAAGCGGCAAGGCCCCCCACCACGCTCGGCAGCGCGCCCTCCATGCCCGCAATCGCGATGATCACCTGTGCACGGGCGATCTCCTCACCATGACGAAGCAAGCGGTGTATGCCCGCAACGCCCGCATCGTTCACGCAGGTCACGCTGTTGCCCAAGAAACGCGCTGTCAGCACCGCTTCCTCGGCAACGGCGATATCGCTCGTGCCAGCCGTTAGCACCAGAATCTCGCCGTTTCCATCCGGCTCAGGGAGCTCTCCCACCACGCCCGCATGGGCTTCGGCGTGATAGGCGAACGAGCAGCCCATCTCGGTAAGCTCGGCAGCCTTCCGTTCATCCATGCGCGTGATGAGAATGCGCTCCTGCCCCGCCCCTCGCATGGCGTCGACGATTCCCGCAATCTGCGCGGCGCTCTTCCCTGCGCCATAGATCACCTCGGAAACGCCCGTGCGCACGCCGCGCTCGGTGTCTACTTGCGCATAGCCCAAATCTGCGACGGTGCCCACGCGGACGCGCTCCACCAGCTCGCTCGGGGAAAGCTCCCCCGCCGCGACGGCCCGCGCCAGCGATTCCAGATCCGATGCGTCCATTGCGTTCCTCCTCTGTAACCTTTTCATCTATGGTAGCAGCTGCCGTATAATCGGGTATCAGCGCGCAGAGAGGGCACCGAACCGCCTGCGACCTGCAGTGGCAACGAACAACCAGTTGGGAGCATGATATGAGCGAGCACTTCGATGCGAATCAAATCGACGAGGCGAAAGACTCCGAGCAGTTCCATCGCACGCCCGGCCCAGCCCTCCCCATCATCTCGCTCGTTGCCAGTATTGCGGGCGCGGCAATCGGCTATTACATCAATTGGCCGGTCGGCGTCGTGCTCGTTATCACGAGCATCGTATGCGGGGTTCTCGCGCGCAAGCGTCGTGCCCCGTATCGCTGGGCCGCAACGGTCGGCATCATCATCAGCGCACTCTGCCTGGTCGTCTGCGTCGTCGTGGTCAGCATCGTGATGTATCAGATGCAGCAGATGAATAGCCTGCTCTCCTAATATGAGATAGTTGTGCCAGGAGAAACTGTCTCTGGCACAGACGTGTGAACACGCTCGGCTGCAGGCTACAGGAACGCCGCTTCCCATGCGGGCTCGCGAAATCCCACGAGCACGGTATCGCCCGCCACAACGATCGGACGCTTGACCAGCATGCCATCCGTTGCCAACAAGGCGCGGGCATCCTCATCGGACATTCCCGCATCGAGCTTGGCCTTCACACCGAGCTCGCGATACTTCATGCCGCTCGTGTTGAAAAAGCGCCGCACCGGTAGGCCGGACCGCTCCTGCCAATCGGCTATCTCGGCTGCTTGCGGATTGTCCTCCACGATATGGCGATCGATGTAGCTCACGCTATGATCGTCCAGCCACTTCTTGGCCTTCCTGCACGTCGAGCACTTGGGATATTCAATAAAAAGCACCTCGGTTGCCATGAGCACCGCTCCTCCTAATCGCGCCGTCATCCATCGGCCGCCCAATGTTCCAGCCCGATTGTACCCCGGAGCATGCAAATGATGCCATACGGATGGGCGGAGGCGAGCACGTTCCAGGAAAGCAAGCGATGCGCTTGCGTGTCGCGCATGCAGAGCGGACAGCGCTCCTACCGATGGCGTGCGTCGAGCTCGCCAGCGAGTTCCTCGATGGTGACACCGTAGCGCTCGAGCGTGACCAGCAGATGGTAGACGAGATCCGCCGCCTCGTAGCGAATATGGTCGTGATCTTCGTCCTTGCACGCCATAACGACTTCGGTCGCCTCCTCTGCGACCTTCTTCAGCAGCTTGTCCTCCGGCCCCGTGAGGAGACGCGCGGTATAGCTCGTCTCGGGCGATGCCTCGCGACGGCCGTGAATGACCTCGGCCAAGCCCTTCATCGTGACGCCGATATCTCCAGGCACGACATTTGCCGTTCTCTCTCCCATGTTCATCCTCCAAATCCGCGTTGAGCACCCGCACGCCCCGCTATGCCCGTTCTTCCCGCGCGCAAACGTCGGCAAATCCATTGAACCGCAGAACAGATTTCAACTTTTGGGCACTCGAACACGAGTCGCTCATATAGCCCTGAACTGACCGCCTCGATTACCTGCGCGTTTGCGAAACCAGATTACCCGCTACTCGCATCATCCCCAATAAAGTGCCCAAAAGTTGAAAACGCTATTCTGCGCTACCGAGATGCTGGAAAAAGCAGGTACGGTTGCCGGTGTGGCAGGCGGGACCGGGCGAGTCGACCTTGACGAGGAGGGTGTCCGCGTCGCAGTCCGCGAGAACTTCCTTGACCTGCTGCATGTTGCCGCTCGTGGCGCCCTTGTTCCAGAGCTCCTGGCGGCTGCGACTCCAGAACCACGTGGTCCCCGTCTCCTGCGTGAGGCGCAGCGATTCGGCATTCATCCACGCCACCATGAGCACCTCGCCGGTGTCGTACTGCTGCACCACTGCCGGAATGAGCCCACGGTCGTCGAAGGTCAGGTCGTCGATGGTCATTTTGAACTCCTTTTGCGCGAGTCAAGATGGTCGAAATGGGACGGGGTATGTGCGATCAGTGAGACCGTGAGGCAGCGATGCGGGGGAATCTACCACGCTGTTCCGCACATGAGTCAAAAATGAGTCAAAACATACCCGTCCCATTTTGCACCATTTTGCATCATGAGACAGTTTGACCCGGCACAACTGTCACGCTTCATACCCCGTGGCGCTAGAAATCGAGCCGCACGGGGATGCCCTGAGCCGCCATGTACTCTTTCACCTCGCGGATGCTGAACGTACCGAAATGGAACACGCTCGCCGCGAGGACCGCGTCGGCCTCCCCTTCGATGATTCCCTCGGCGAAGTGCTCGAGCGTTCCCACACCGCCGGACGCGATCACGGGAATGGGCACCGCACGTGCCACCGCACGCGTGAGCGCGAGGTCGAACCCCTCCTTGGTGCCGTCTCGATCCATGCTGGTGAGCAGGATCTCTCCGGCGCCGCGGCGCGCCGCCTCCTCCGCCCACGTCACGGCATCGATGCCCGTCGGCGTGCGCCCGCCTGCGGTGTAGACCTCCCAGCGGTCTGCTCCCGGGGCGCCCGGCTCGCCCACGCGCTTCGCATCTATAGCGCAGATGACGGCCTGACTGCCGAACGCAGCAGCAGCTTGGGTGAGAAGCGAGGGGTCCTTCACCGCTGCCGAATTGAGCGACACCTTGTCGGCACCGGCCGCGACCATCTGGCGCATGCCAGCGAGGTCACGAAAACCGCCGCCCACCGTATACGGTATGGAGAGCTCCTCCGCTGCATGAGCCGCCATGTCGATCGTAGTCGCACGGTTATCGCTCGTCGCCGTGATATCGAGGAAGATCACCTCGTCGGCGCCCTCGCGGTCGTATGCCGCAGCGAGCTCTACCGGGTCGCCGGCATCGCGAAGCGCTACGAAGTTCACGCCCTTCACCACGCGTCCGTTTTTCACATCCAAACAGGGTATGACGCGTTTGGTAAGCATCAAGCCTCTCCTCCCTCGGCGGCAGCGAGGGCCTCGGCCAGGCTGAAGGCCCCCTCATACAGCGCACGCCCCGTGATAGCGCCCTCTATTGCCTCTGGGCCCGCCGCCGCGAGCGCGCGGATATCGTCGAGCGACGAGATGCCGCCCGACGCCACGACGGGAAACCCGGCGACCTGCGCCACGCGCCGGTACGCTTCGGCATCGATGCCCGTCTGCATGCCATCGCGCGCGATATCAGTGAATACGAGATGCTTGAACCCAAGGCTCGAAAGCTCTCCCACCACGTCTTCGACGCTGCGCGACACGCCCTCGCGCCAGCCGTTCACCTTCACCTCTCCATCGCGCGCGGCCACATCGGCAACCAGCAGACCTCCGAACGCACGGGCTGCCACCTCGGCAAACCCCGGCTCGCGCACCAGAACCGTGCCAAGCGCGATGCGTTTGCAACCGAGCGCCGCGAGCTCATCGATGCGCGCAAGCGAGCGAACGCCGCCGCCGATATCCACCGAGAGGCCCTCGACCGCACAGATCGCCTCGATAGCACGGGTATTGGCCTCGCGCGCCTCTTCGTCCTCCTCGAGCGCGGCAGAAAGGTCGACGACGTGCACCCATGTTGCACCTTGCTCTGAAAACGAGCGCGCCACGGTAGCGGGATCGTCGCTGTACACCTTCATATGCTCCCGGTCGCCGCGCTCAAGGCGCACCACCTTGCCGGCGATAAGGTCGATAGCAGGAAAGAGAATCATGTTCACCTCCGCAGGTAAAACGGATTGTTGAATTACTCCAGTCCCTTTGATAACCTCGCCAGCTCGACGAAGTTCTCGAGAATCTGATGCCCGTGCGCCGACGATTTCTCAGGATGAAACTGGCAGCCGTAAAGGTTGCCGCGGCACACGACGGAAGCGAAATTCCGGGCGTAGTGCGTCAGCGCGACGGCATCGGAGGGATCGATATCGGTTTCCACCGCATAGGAGTGGGTGAAGTAGACGTTCGTGCCCTCGGCGAAACCCTGGAGCAGCGGATGCCTCGACCCGGAATGCGTCAGATGGACCTGGTCCCAGCCCACGTGCGGCACCTTGAGGCGCCGCGAGGGCAAAACGGTGCACGAGCCGTGCAACAGTCCCAGACCCCGCACCCAACGGCGGCCCTCGGCCTCGAAGACCGTGCCCGGGGCAAGGCCCGCCCCGTACGAATCGGCTGATTCAACTGCGGCGCCATCCGTGGGAACGCCTTCGCCTCCGCGCTCGAAGAGCAGCTGGAGCCCGAGGCAGATTCCCAAAAACGGCACGCCCGCTCCGCCGCGAACCGCATCGAGCACCGCCTCGTCCTGGCCCGATTCGTGCATGAATGCGATCGCATCGTAAAACGAGCCGACGCCCGGTAGCACGAGGGCATCTGCCGTACGGATCTGCGCAGGGTCGTCGGTCACGAGCGCCTCGGCGCCCGCGCGTGCCAAGCCGCGTGCCACGGACGACAGGTTTCCCTTGTGGTAATCGATAACGGCTATCGTGGGGGCGTTCGCCATGACTTCTCCTTCAAACGATCAAACGTAGAGATGAAACGTAGACACCGGGTGTTGGCGTTTCATGTGAAACGTAGACACCGGGTGTCGGCGCTTCATGTGCGAATCACGCGCAGCCTCTACAGCGAGCCCTTGGTGGAAGGGATGCCGCGCACGCGCGCGTCGTACTCGCAGGCATGGCGCATAGCGCGCCCGACGGCCTTGAAGGCGGCCTCTATGATGTGATGCGAGTTCGCGCCCGCAAGCTCGCGCACATGAAGCGTCACACCGGCATCGCGCGCAAAGGCGTAGAAGAACTCCACCGCCAGCTCGGTGTCAAACGTGCCCACGCGCTCGGTGGGAAGCGGAAGGTCGCAATACGCCTGGCCACGGCCAGAGATATCGACCGCCGCCATGACGAGCGTCTCGTCCATCGGGATGGCTACATCGGCGAAGCGCGCGATGCGCGCCTTGTCGCCGAGCGCCTGGGCGAAGGCACGACCGAGCACGATACCCGTGTCTTCGACGGTATGGTGCGCATCGACCTCGGTATCGCCCAGAGCCTCAACCTTAAGATCGAAGAGCCCGTGACGGCCAAACGCGTTCAGCATATGGTCGAAGAACGGCACCCCCGTATTGATATCGCAAGAACCGGTACCATCGAGCGTGAGCGTGAGCGTGATATCCGTCTCGCCCGTCACGCGCTGGACCGTTGCCGTGCGTGCGCTCGCCGAGAAGAGCTCGTCGAGACCGGCGCTCGTACGCGCCGCGCTTTCGGCGGCCGTGGCAGTGGAGGTCGTTTTAAGGTCGCGCGGCTGCTTCTTGTAGATGGTCATGAGGCATCCTCCTCCAAGAGCTCGGTGAGCGCGGCAAGAACCGCATCGTTTTCCTCGGGAGTACCCACGGTGATGCGCAGGCAATTCAAGAGCCCGGGGGCGTAGCTGAAGTCACGCACCAGAATAGAATACTCGTCCCGCAGCCGCTCGCGCACGTTTCCCGCCTCTGGCACGCGAACGAGGAGGAAATTCCCTTGGCTCGGCCAGACGCGCCCGAGCGGCTCGGGCGCGGTGCGGGCGAGCAGGCTGGAAAGCGCCGCGCGCAGCCGCTCGCGCTCGGCGCGAATCTGGGCCACCACGGGCGCGTAGACGTCGCGAGCTCGCACCGCCGCCAGCGCAGTCGCCTGCGTGAGCACGTTCACCGAATAGATCTGACGCACCGCCGAGAACACCTCGATGACGTCGGGAGCCGCGAGCACGTAGCCGCAGCGAATGCCCGCCGCGCCGAACGCCTTCGACAGCGTTTTGAGCACGACGAGATTCCCATGGCGCGCGAGAAGCGGCACTGCCGAGGTCCCCTCGTCTGCGAACTCCCCATATGCCTCGTCAACGAGCACGATGCCCGGGCAAGCATCGCAGAGGCGCTCCACCGCATCGAGCGGGAAGAGGTCGCCAGTAGGGTTGTTCGGCGAGGTCACGATGACGAGGTTCGCCGTCTGCGCCGCGCGCACGAGGTCATCCACCCGGGGCGCGAAGGACTCGGGATCACGAGCGACGGATAGCGTTTCGGTCTCGACGAGCGAGGCAAAGAAAGCGTACTCGCTAAAATCGGGCGGGCAGGTAACGAGCGCGCGCCCGCGCCCCCCGAAGGCAAGCAGCACGTTGAAGAGCAGCTCGTCGCCCCCGTTGCCCACGCAGACCTGCTCGGGCTCCAGGCCATGCCAGCGAGCAAGCTCGGCACGGAGCTCGCCGGAAAGCGGATCTGGGTAGCGGTTGAGCGGTGTCGAGGCGAGGGCTGCGTCGATGGCATCGCGCACGCCCGCAGGCAGCGGATAGGTGTTTTCGTTAGCCGAAAGGTTGATGCTCGTGGGCGTGAACTTGGGGTCGTACGGCTCGATATCCACGAGATGCGGCTGGACGAGTGCCCGCATGGCGGGAGAGAGCTGGGCCATGGCTACTCCCCTTCCCGAGCGGAATCGGAAGCCCCGGAGCTCGTCGCGGAAGCGCTGACGGCGGCGCTGGCGTCATCGCCCGCGCCGGCAACCGCGCCCGCGGCCGCATCGGCGCCTGCGGCCGCATCGGCCAGCCCGGCGGCAACGGTCCGGGCATCGTCCTCGGGCCAGGCAACCTGCGTGAGGTCCACAGCGGCAAGCGCATCGAGCCCCACGGATGCCACGCCGCATTCCAGCTTGCGGCGACGAAGCCCCACGGAAAGGGCATGCGCCCAGAGGCCCTCACCCTCGGCGAGCGTCTGCGTCGCAGGCGCGTCGCTGAGCAGACCGGCGGGCGTATAGCATACGACCGATGAGCGCTTGACGAAATCGTCGACCGAAAGCGGGCTCGAGAAGAGAGCGGTACCGCCCGTAGGCAGCGTGTGATTAGGACCGGCCACATAGTCGCCAAGCGGCTCGGAACTCCAGGCCCCCACGAAGATCGCGCCCGCGTTACGGATACCGCCCAGAAGCCCGAGAGCATCCTCGCAGTGAAGCTCAAGGTGCTCCGGCGCCACCGTGTTCACCGCGTCGACCGCCGTGGCTATGTCCGGGGCGATGACGATGGTCCCCTCGTTGTCGAGCGAAGCGCGCGTGATCTCCTCGCGAGGGCTCTGCGCCACGAAGAGCTCGATGGCGCGCTCGACCTCTGCCGCAAAGGCGGCGTCGCAGGTGATGAGATAGCAGGCGGCAAGCGGATCGTGCTCCGCCTGGGCCATGAGATCGGCTGCGACCACGGCAGGCTCGGCGGTGGCATCGGCGAGCACGCAGACCTCGGATGGGCCGGCGGCCATATCGATTCCCACATCGCCCGAGACGAGCTGCTTGGCCGCGGCCACGTAGGCGTTACCGGGACCAGTGATGACATCGACCTTTTCGATGCTCTCGGTGCCGTAGGCGAGCGCGGCGATGGCCTGGGCGCCTCCCACGGTATAGATCTCGTCCACGCCTGCGATGCGCGCTGCAGCGAGCGTCTGGGGCGAGATGCCCCCGGTCTCGCTCATCTGCGGGTCGTTCTGCGGGGGCGTCACCATCACGATGCGCTCCACGCCGGCGACCTTGGCCGGAATGATGTTCATGAGTACCGTGGAGGGGTACTGCGCACGGCCACCCGGCACGTAGACACCGGCAGCAGCCATGGGCGTCACCTTGACGCCCAGCATCGTGCCGTCGGCGCGCGTCGTGAACCACGATTGCTCGACCTCGCGCTCGTGAAACGCGCGGATCTGCGCCGCCGCCTTCTCGAGCGCAGCGCGGAAGCTTGGGCTCACAAGCTCGAGCGCACGCTCCAGCGCCTCCTGGGGCAGGCGCAGCCCCTCGAGCTCGACGCCATCGAACTGCTTCGAATAACCACGCAGGGCGTCGTCGCCGCGCTCGCGGACATCGGCCACGATAGAGCGCGCCGAGGCGACCACGGCATCGGGCAACACGCCCTTGCGAATGAGCTGCCCCGCGCGAAGGCGCTCGCCGGGTGCCAGGGTGATAGTCTTCATGCTACTTCCAATCAGCGCAAAAGGCGCCCGCCACCGCGTGCGCCGTGAATATTCCCGTACACTTTAGCATGGTAAAGTTTCATCCACAAAACGGGACGTTGCGGGTGCTGAATGGAAACAATCTGCACATCGGCAGGTGAGACAGTTTGACCCGGCACAACTGTCTCATTACCAAGCGGGCATGCCGATAAAGGGGACCGCGCCGCGAACGGCACCGTCGCGAGCGCCTGCCTCTCCGACATGCTCGCCTACTCTATCGACGTCACCGAGGAGGCGAACACCACCGCTTCCGACGACACCTATAGGGGCGCCCCTGCAGCGGCACATGGCGCGCCGGCCTCATCGATGCGGAACGCTGGGCAACCGGAGCTGCCGCTCTCGCCGTGCAGACAGCAGGTGCCCAGGCCTCCATCCCCACGCTGGCGGACGCTGAGGCGACGTTTGGCACCCCAGTGCCGCGCTAGACCTATTTTGTATCCCCGCTATCGTATACTCAGGGCAGATCGGGCCGCACGCCCCGATCTCAGCACGAGGGCTAGGGGGTCATTATGGAAGCCATCACGCGTCGAGGTCTTGTGGGTGCCGGGATGTTTATGGGCATGACAGCGCTTGCAGGCTGCGGTTCGCAGCCGCCGGAGCCCGTCGAAGAGGATACCGAGAGCATCGAAGAGCCCAAGCCTCAAGAGAGCGAGCTCGCGCCCGAGCAACTCGCTATCATGGAAGATGGTGAGCCGCTGAGCGAAGCGGCGATCAGCGCCAACTGTGCACTCTCCCAGGGCTTTGCGACCACCGACGGGTACTGGGACTATATCTGCGGCGGGGCGGGCATCTATCGCCTGCGCCCCGGCGGCTCCGAACTCGAGCGGGTATGGGAGGGCGACGACTTCCATACGGCCAATGACCTCTGCGCCACCGGCGGCGCCCTCTATTTCGCCGGGTGCAATGTCGACGGGCGGAATGCCGATACCATATTCCGCATGGATACCGACAGCCTCGAAACCGAGGGCATCCGTTCCTTCCCCGAAGACTCCGCATCGGGCCTCGACCTCGTGCTCGCCGTCATCGGCGGGCGCGTCTTTTTCGCCGATAGCCACTACGACGACAACGGCGCCACGGTTTTCTCGACCGCCCTGGACGGCAGCGACGAGCGCGAGCTCTGGAGCACCGTGCGCTCGCTTCCAACGTACGCATTCACTGAGGACGCCATCTGGTGCGCCGCGGGCGGCGCTGACGACCCCGCGATCGAACGTTTCGACCTCGCCTCGCTAGCCGCGGAGACGCTCCTCGACAGCAGCTCCGGCCTGACGAGCGTCAACCGCATCGTCGCCATCGACGACGCGATCTATTTCGACGCCGGGCTGAACGGGGAGCCCGGCATCTTCAAGCTCGAAGCAGGCGGGGAGCCCGTGCACGTGAGTTTAAACCATCTCCTGGGCGCGGCAGACGGCTACCTCTACACCTATGGTTCCCCGGGGGAGAGAAGCCTGGATGTGAACTATACCTTCACGCGCATCGACCTCGCGACGAACGAAGAGGTGCCGTTCGATTATCCCGAGCCCTACAACACCCATAACTCGTCATTCCAGTTCTACGGTTTCGACAGCCGCCTGCTCATCAACGTCGGCGACCGCGCCTACGTGGTCTCACCCGAGGGCGAAACCCTCTTCCAGTACACCTTCGCCCCCGAAGGATAGGGCAGCTCAACACAGGGGTTCAACGCCCCGCCCGCGAGCAACGTGTTACCCGCGCTGCCCGCGGGCGGCTGCATACGCTGCGAGCCGATCAGCGAGCATGCGCACGCGCGCATCCAGGCGAGCACGGCCGGGATTCACGAAGAACCGTGCCGTGCACTCCATGAGCTCGCCTGTGATAACGAGATTGTTCTCGCGAAGCGTGGTGCCCGTGGCCGTGATGTCCACGATGCGGTCGGTCATGCCCACAATGGGCCCGAGCTCGATATTCCCGTGAAGCGTCACGATGTCTGCCGCGATGCCCCTGCTCTCGTACCACGCGCTCGCGATGCGCGGGTACTTGGTGGCCACGCGAAGGCACCCGCGGCGCGCATAGGCGCGGTCGGCCGCGCCCGCTCGGTCTGCAGGCTCGGCCTCGATGAAGCGGCAGGCGCCGTAGTGCATATCGACGAGCTCGAGAAGGCCGAGATCCGCCTCGATAAGGGAATCGCGGCCGCAGAAGCCGCAATCGGCCCCGCCGCCCGCCACGAAAGCGGGGGCATCTGTAGCGCGCACGATGATGAACTCCACATCGCCTATAGACGGCCCCGTCAGCCGCGCGGTCGCGCTGGCACCCTCGCCTTCGGGTTCCACACCGGACGTCGCACCGCCCTCGGGGACCTCGCCGCCCGCCATCTCGCCACGCAAATCGCGAGCATGGATGATGAGGTGGCGCCCCGGGTCGCGCAGGCCCGATACGTCGAGCCCCACGGCCTCAAGCGCGGCGATGGTTCCGGCATTGAGCGAACCCTTGGGAACCGCGATGCGCAAGGGCTCCTCCATGGCGCGGGCCACGGCGTGGTCGGCGCTCGCGTCTCGCGCGTCCTCGCTTGCCGTGCACGCGCCTTCCAGCCGCTCGAGCGAGAAGGCGAAGCCCGCTGCCGGCACGCGGTCGAGCTCGGGAAACACTCCATCAAACGCCGAGTCGTAGCGACCGCCCGTACCAACGGGATCGGGCAGGTTGCCGGCATAGACCTTGAGCACGAGACCCGTGTAGTAATCAAAGGAATTCATGATCGAGAAATCGAAGGAAAGAGCGCCGTCCAAGCCGAATGGGGTCGCCGAGCTAGGCAGCGTTGAGCCGGCTTTGCCCGTCTGCGCACCCACGGCATCAGATGCCGCGCCAGCGCCCTCTCCATCCTTAGTGAAGCGCTGTTCCAAGCGTTGCACAAGCGCCCTGAGCTCTCCGGTCAAGGGCTCCTCGATTCCCGCCAGCACAGCAAGCTCGTCAACGCGGTCGAGTGCCTCGATGCCCCCGTGCAGCCGCGGAAGTTCGGAGATGGCCCTGCGGAGCGGCTCGCCGATGGAGCTCTGGGCAAGGCGCGCATCAAGGTCGACAAGGTTGTTCGCGTGCACGAGCGAAAGCACGTCGCTCGAGAGCGACGCATCCCCGCAACGGGCGAGAAGCTCCATGAACGGGCGAACGCTCCCGAACACGATACGCCACGAGGTAAGGCCCAGAGCCTGCAGGGATTCGATCACCAGCGAGACCATCTCAACATCGCCCGCATCGCCGCCCTCTCCGATGAGCTCGAAGCCCAGCTGCGTGAACTGGCGGGCCGCACCGGAGTTGCGCGGCTGCGCGCGCACGAGCGGAGCCTCGTAGCGCAGACGAAGCGGCAGCGCGGCATCCCGCAAGCGCGTTGAGACCAAGCGCACGATGGGAAGCGTGTTATCGGGACGCACCACGAGCAGGCGCCCGTCGTCGTCAAACAGCTTGAACGGGGTATCGGTGATGCGGCCGCCGCGATCGAGCGAGCTTTTGTCTTCGAGCAGCGGTGTCTCGACAGGAAGATATCCATGGGATTTGAAGCACCCGGCAACCGTCTGCGCGATCTCCTCGCGCGCCTGGGCCTCCTCCGGCAAGATATCCCGGAATCCCCACGGTGTCGTCTTCATGAGCTCAAGCCCCTCTCATCGTGCTTGCGTGCGGCCATCACGCCGCGCTCGCGCGTCGTCCATGTGTATCACCAGTCGCTGTACTTTACCACACTGGAGTATCCGCTTGGAAAACAAAAGGTCAACACGGTGGCACGTGAACGTAACGACCCGGCCGGCTATCTCACGCCCACGCGCTCGGAATCAGGCTAGAGCGGCTTCGACACCGCGATTGCTCCAACCGGCGGCATGCCATTTCAACTTTTGGGCACTCCGACGCAAGACCGCCGAGTAGACCATTGAAGCGGAAGGCCACTACCAGGCATTTTGTCGATACGTTTCCCTTGGCTACTTGGCAACACCGTCCCAAAGTGCCCAAAAGTTGCAACAAGGCCCAACATAGCTTGAGAAAAGAGCGCGCAATGCCTGGATGAGAGCCCCAGGCCGCCCAAAACCATGCAGAACCCCCTGCGCCAAGGAAACCAGACGCTACACCGCGCTACCTTCCCAGGGCAGCTCTTCCATGCCGAGCAACTCGACCGAGCGCACATACGAGCCGGCGTCGACGCTCCGCTCCCCCACGGTCGCCTCGCCGACCTGGTTGTCGTATGGATCGATGCGAACTCCCGGGCCAACGGGATCGAAGACGGCCTGGTAGCGCTGGCAAAGAACCGTGCGCCACGGGTCAAGGTTGCCGAAGAAGAACCGGCGGCGCTCCTCATCGCCCATACGACGGGAAGAAGAGCCGAACGAGCAATCCGCCCAGGCCCAACCGATGGAAGGTGTATAGAAAAGCGCCCAATCGTGAGGGCCGATGTCGTCGGGGGCGCTATACAGGCCGCTCTGCCACCGCGCCGGAATGCCTAGCCTTCGGCAGAGCGTGACAAACACAAGGGCCATCACACCGCAGTCTCCGCGCAAACCGGAGAGCGCGTAGTCCACGATGCCATCAAGATAGAGATATGCAGGCTGATAGCGGTAGTCTACGTTGCCCGTCACCCAGAGGTAGACGGCACGCGCCACCTCAAGCGGGTCATCGCTCAAGGCTTGGCGGCGAATATGGCGGGCCACGGCATCGACGATCGGCGAAAAGCGCACATGCGGCGGCAACTCGGCGAGGTCGTCTTCGGTCGGGGCGGGCAACGGAGCGGCGACACCCGATTCGCATGCTGCGCGGGCGGCCTTGATGCCCTCAGTACTCCAAAGATCGACATACGGCGCATCGATGCGATAGCGGTATGTGATAGAGCGCGCACCGGGACCTGAGAATTCCCAATATGCAGTTCGCGCTTGCGCATCCGAAGCCGAAATGCGGGCACCCGGGCTCACATCGAGCACCTCGACCGAACGCTGCTGGGCGGCATCTACGGCGAGGGGAAGCCAGATGCGCACCGTCTCTTCCGGCGCGGCATCTGTGACCTCCATCGATGCGCGAACGGTAATGCGACGCGAGGCGCCGCCCACCCGTGCCATCTCGGCACGCAAAGCCCGGCGCGGAGCCTGGTCGCGCACCGCAGGGGCAAGTCCGGGCACCTCCGCGGCATATGCACGCAGGCCATCGATAACAGAAGGCAGGTAGCGCACCTCTCCCTCGATGATGCGCCAATCGATGCGCCCCGCAGCCTTCAAGCGCTCAAGATCGGCATATGAGATGTTGGGGCATTCCTTAGAGAGCTGCTTCAACGCCTCGTCCTCGGGCACGCAATACTGCGAGCCGAGCCGCGCGAGGCGATAGAGCTCCAATCGCAGGCGAGCCGCCACCTCGGGCATCGAGGCGCGCTCGAGCGCTGCGCGACACGCCTGCGCTGCATCACGGAGCCTACCAGCCTCCTTGAGCCGAGCAATATCCGATGGAAGGGGTATATCCAGGCTTTCGGCATCTGCGCTCAGCGCCTGCTCGCCAAGAGCATCGCTCCATGCGGCACGCGCGGCGAACACCCCCTCGTCTTTCATCGACGCAAGCACACGCTCCATAGCGACAACCTTCCTGCCAGAAAACCCTTGCAAATCGACCCCATAGTATCACGCGCGGGCGCGAGCGCAGCGATGCGCCAGCCCCCTAGCACGCGCGAGCACAGCGATGCGCCAGCCCCCTAGCACGCGCGAGCACAGCGATGCGCCCGGCTCCCGTGCACGCGCGAGCGAAGCGATGCGCCAGCCCCCACGCACGCCCGATGGCGCGCAGCGCCGAGGGCCCAAGCCCCTCGCGCCCCTACACCTCCGCCCACAAGCGAGTAAACGCAGGAAGCCCCGGCTTCCTCCTGAGCGCTTCCGCAGCAGCTCGGCTTTGCCGAGCTGCGAGGACCAGCGAAGGAGGAAGCCGGGGCTTCCGTAGGGAGTGCACCCCTTGTTGGCTTACGCCTGATTCACCGAGCCAAACTCCTCCATGAGGGCCTTGGTCTTCTCGACAATGGCGTCACGGCCGGGCTTGAGCAGCTTGCGCGGGTCGAAGCCCTTGCCCTCGAGGTCCTTGCCGGCCTCGACGTACTTGCGCGTGGCAGCAGCAAAGACGAGCTGCAGGTCGGTGTTCACGTTGATCTTGGAGACACCCATGGAGATGGCCTTCTTGATCTGGTCCTCCGGGATGCCGGAACCGCCGTGGAGCACGAGCGGAAGATCGCCCACCTCGGCCTTGATCTCGGACAGGCGCTCGAAGGAGAGGCCGGCCCAATCCTCGGGATACACGCCGTGGATGTTGCCGATGCCGCAGGCAAGGAAGTCGACGCCGAGCTCGGCGATCTGCTTGCACTCGTTGGGATCAGCGAGCTCGCCGTTGGAGGTCACGCCGTCCTCGGTGCCGCCGATGCCGCCGACCTCAGCCTCGATGGAGATGCCCTTGGAGTGGGCGAGCTCCACGAGCTCCTTGGTGCGGTCGAGGTTGAGCTGGAAGGTCTCCTCGTGGGAGCCGTCATACATGATGGAGGTGAAGCCGGCCTCGATAGCCTTGAAGCAGTCCTCATAGGAACCGTGATCGAGGTGGAGCGCCACAGGAACGGTCACGCCGGTAGCCTCGACGGCAGCCTTCACCATATCGGCGCAGACCTTGAAGCCGCCCATCCACTTGGCAGCACCAGCGGTGCACTGAATGATCAGCGGGCTCTTGGCCTCTTCAGCAGCCTGGAGAAGAGCGAGCGTCCACTCCAGGTTGTTGGTGTTGAAGGCACCGAGAGCATAATGTCCGGCCTCAGCCTTCTTGAGCATGTCAGCTGCATTGACGAGCATATGAACCTCCAAAAATGGACTGGTCTAAGACACACATAGGATACCACTCACCGATTAATCCGTGGCGCTCATCGACACATGAAAGACGTCGCACCGAACGCCCTCGCGAGCCCTTTGTGGCTATCCCTGCATGAACGGATTCACTGCGAGCTCGCGGGCGATGGTGGTCGACGGGCCGTGGCCGATGAAGCAGGTCGTTTCGGGCGGGAGCACGCGCGCCATCTTGGCAAGGGAAGCAAGGATGGTCTCTTCGCTTCCGCCGGCAAGATCGGTGCGGCCATGGCTCCCCGGAAAGAGCGTATCGCCCACGAATGCTATAGGGGCTCCCACTCCCCGCTCGTCGCCCTCCGTTGCGCCGGGATGCTCCGTATAGAGCACGATACCGCCAGGCGTATGGCCGGGCGTCGCGATGACCGTGAACACAACGTCGCCGACCGCGACCGTATCGCCCTCATGCAGCAACCGGGTCGGAACGCCCGGATGTTCCGTCTCAATGCCCCACGCGCGCTGACGCTCAATGTTATCGGCCACCATATCCATGTCGTCGGCAGGGAGCATGAAGGGGCATTCCTCGCCCAGAACGCGACGCATACCCGCGACCCCGCCCACATGGTCGGCATGTCCATGGGTGCACACGATGCCCGCGATGCGGACGCCTTCGTGACGCTCCGCAAAATCGCGCGCCAGCTTCTCGCCCTCCCAGGCGGGGTCAATCACGAGAGCCTCGTCGCCCGCGACAACAAAATACGTATTCGTTTCGATGGGTCCATTGACCACGCATTCAATATTCATGTCAGATTTTCTTTCCCATATATCTATTAACTCTTGATTTTATAAAAAGCACCCAAATCAATGATTTGGGTGCAGCTCCTTACTTGCTCTCCATTGCTCTGCCACAGCGTTATTAACCAAAATCACCTAATGCGATAATTCATCTTCCAAACCTCAACCGTTCCAAAGCCCCTCATTCCTACTTGGGGAAAATACTCCCCTCCGGATCCAGTCGACCGTACCGACAGATTCGTAGGCGCAAGCGTGCTGTATGAATTTGGGAAAGACAAGGTCTTATAAGTACGGTAAACAACCACATCACCCACGACGTTCCCGCCCATCACGCCAGAAAAAGTCCAGTACACATCAAGAACGTCCTCTTGCATTGCACGGCGAAGCGACGGGACAACAGCTCCATTTGAATCAGTCTCAAACCGCCATCCGCAATCCGCTACAGACATTTCATCCGCATGGGCGCAACTCGGAATTGATGCCCAAACAGCTAGTGCCAGAATCACACCCATGCATACGCGAGAGCTTAGTTTAAAACAATCCATGCTGGCCCGCATAATTCTGTCCTCTCACACTACCGTATCCGATAATTGCATTTATAAAACTTGAGACATCCTCCTGAGCCACAATCGGTGCAACTAAGCTGCAACGTCAAAGTGCACTCATCAGGATAGATTCGCGAATAGCTATTTGGAAAAGCGAGTTGACGATATGTCGGATACAGCAATGGGTCATTATGGGAGCTATCACTATAGCAAATATAATATGCATATGTATCCAACACATCTTCATACATCATGCGAGGGGAGATTTGATTTGCGGAATTATCAACAAACCCGATGTTGCCACTCGCCTCCCCCAAGCTTGTTGCATACACATTCACGGGCAGGGCAAATGTGGCAGACAGAATTGCCATCGCTGAGAAAGCCACTATCTTGCTACGAATAAGGAATCTTAAACCCATCAGTTCAGCCAATAATCTTCGTGGCATAATATCCTCCTCTCAAATGGAATATGTTTTAATAATATGTTAACAATGTTATAAAGTGAGGAGGAATTGGATGAGCGGCGGGAAAACGCTTCCGAAGGAGCTAACTCTAGCGGTAATCGGGGCGGGAGGAATAATTGGGTGGGTTTTATTCAGCAACTATCCC
>NZ_CEWCAA010000044.1:0-18002 GCF_982429025.1 Enorma sp. | reverse complement strand
TTAATGCACCCCCTATCTGTGGGAATCTATCCAAATTTGCGCTAAGTCGGTCTTTTTTTCCTGCGGAACGCGGGTGCCGCCCGCCCCACGCGCAGGTAGAGCGCTCGCCGCGGGCCGTCTACCAGCGCGGCGGGCGAACCCGACGCCTGAATCGCAGGAAATAAGACCGACTTAGCGCATTTTTGGCTACAAAAGCCCAGATAGAGGGTACACAAAAAGGGCCGCGCCCGCATCCGTGCGAGCGCAGCCCTTCTACTGAGGCCATGATTTGCTACCGCGTGCCGCTTCCAGACTGGGCGGCGCCGCCAGGACCACCGGCAAGAGCAGGCGCAGCCGCACTTGAGCGCGGCGCGGGCTCAAACGACCCGCCGAGCGCTCCGATGCTTCGCGGAGCCGGAATCTCCCCCGTCCCGTGGCTAAACACAAACGAACCGTCGACCACGTCGCAGAGCACGGTATCGCCCGCGTTCCACTCACCGGCCAGAAGCTCCTCAGAAAGCGGATCCTCGATGAGCTTCTGGATCGCACGGCGCAGCGGGCGCGCGCCATTGGTAAGGTCGGTGCCCTCGGCAACGATCTTGGCGATGGCGGCATCAGTCAGCTTGATATTCATGCCGTTGGCAATGAGCCGCTGGCGCAGGTCGTCCACCAGCAGCTCGGCGATCTTGGTCAGACTCTCGCCCGCGAGCTTCTGGAAGACCACGATATCGTCCACGCGGTTCAAAAACTCCGGACGGAACAGGCGCTTGAGCTCGCCCATCGCACGGCTCTTGATCTCGGTGGAAGAGAGGCCCGCCTCCCCGGTGCTGCCAAAGCCCACGCTCGACTCTTGCGCGATCTCGCGCGCGCCCACGTTCGATGTCATGATGACGACCGTGTTGCGGAAATCGACCGTCTTGCCCTGGCCGTCGGTCAAACGCCCCTCATCGAGCACTTGCAGCAAGATATTGAAGATGTCCGGATGCGCCTTTTCGATCTCGTCGAAGAGCACCACCGAATACGGGTGACGGCGAACGGCCTTGGTGAGCTGGCCGCCTTCCTCGTGGCCCACATAACCCGGGGGGCTACCGATGAGCTTAGAGACCTCGTACTCGCTGGCGAACTCAGACATATCGAAGCTGATGAGCGCGTCCTTGCTGCCAAACAGGTATTCGGCGAGGGTCTTCGCCAGCTCGGTCTTGCCCGTGCCCGTGGGGCCCAGGAAGATGAACGAACCGCCGGGACGGCGCGGATCTTTGAGCGGGGAACGGGAGCGGCGGATGGCCTTGGCCACCGCGTTCACCGCCTCGTCCTGCCCGATGATGCGCGTCTTGAGCACGTTCTCGCAGTTGAGAAGGCGCCGCGACTCGTCTTCGGTGAGCGATGAGACGGGAACGCCCGAAGCGACCGACACGATATCGGCGATCTGCGGGACATCGATCACGATGGGAGCGGCATCCATCTGGGCGTTCCAGGCGGCACGCGCCTCGGAAAGCTCGATCTCCGCCTGCTTCTCCTGCTCCTTGAGCTCGGCAGCGCGGTTCATGTCGTCGTTCTCCGCCGCTTCGTCGGCCGCCGCCTTGAGCTCGCCCAGACGGGCCTCGGCCTCGCGCACGGGCTCCGGCGCGCGGTTGCGCGCGATGCGGGCGCGGGCGCCGGACTCATCGATGAGGTCGATGGCCTTGTCGGGCAGGAAGCGATCTTGGATATAGCGGGACGAGAGCGTCGCCGCAGCCTCAACCGCCTCGGGGGTGTAGTGCACATGGTGGTGCTCTTCGTAGCGTGGGAGCAGGGCGGTAAGGATCTTGACCGTGTCCTCGATACTCGGTTCCTCGATATCGATGGATTGGAAGCGCCGCTCGAACGCCGGGTCCTTGGAGAGGTATTTGCGGTACTCCTCCGCCGTGGTGGCGCCGATAATCTGGAACACCCCGCGCGCGAGCACCGGCTTAAGCATGGAGCTCGCGTCGATGGAGCCCTCGGCCGAACTGCCCGCTCCGATGAGCGTGTGCATCTCGTCGATGAAGAGGATGATGTCGTCCGCCTCGGTGGCCTCCTGGATCACGCCCTTCAGGCGCTCCTCGAACTCGCCGCGGTACTTGGCGCCCGCTACGAGCCCTGGCAGGTCAAGCGACCAGATGTTCTTGTTCATAAGGTTCTCGGGCACGTTGCCGGCAGCGATTTCCTGCGCAAGGCCTTCCACGATGGCGGTCTTGCCCACACCGGGGTCGCCCAAGATGAGCGGATTGTTCTTGGTGCGTCGAGAAAGGATCTCCATCATGCGCGAGACCTCTTTTTCGCGGCCAATCACCGGGTCGAGCTTGCCGTCGCGCGCTTCCTGCGTGAGGTTGGTACCGAACTGCTTGAGAACCGAGGAGTCGTCGCCCTTGCCCTGGCTCGAATCGCCCGAGAAGAACGGCAGGCCGGAGCCGGGACGCACGGATGCGGCGCCCGCGAACGGGCGGCGTCCCTGGTCCTTCGAGGTGAGCTTCTCGACCGCCTGGCGCACGGACGCCGCCGAGACGCCGAGACGCATGAGGATGTCCATGGCCATGCACGACGATTCGTCCACGATGCCAAGAAGCAGGTGCTCGGTGGAAACGTAGGTCTGGTTGTTCTCGCGCGCGTGGCGGAAGCTCTTCTCCATCACGGTGATGACGGAAGGGGTGAAGGCGAGCTTGCCCTGCCCGGCGTTGCGGCTGGAGGCGCCATCGGGCGCCGTGCCCGTGGCACCCTCGGAAGCCGAGCCCGTGGCGCTCTCGGCGCGGTGGGTGCCGTCGCCGTCAGATGCCGGCGCGTCGTCCGCGGAGGAATCCGCCGACGAAGACGCGGAAGACGCATCGACCGCAGGAGAGTCCGTCGCAGGCTTGGTCGTGGCAGCGCCTGCCGCCTCCTTAATCTGGTCCATAACGTCGTCGTATGAAATGTCGAGCGATTGCAGCGCCTCCGAGGCGATGCCCTCTTCCTTGGCGAGCGCGAGCAGCAGATGCTCGGTGCCCACCTTGGTCGACGATAGTGCGATCGCTTCTTCCTTCGCCATAGACATGACGCGGCGAGCACGATCGGTAAATCTGTCTAACATGCTGAAAACCTCTGCTGTGCCGACTTGTTGTCTATCGGAATGCGCAGGCAGCACGCTGCGCATTCCCCTTCTTTACCCAAAGGTGCACCATCATAACAGCTCAGCGCGAGAAAATGAGAGGCAGGCCCACCACATGCGCAAGATGTGAAGGATCGGCACTGCAAGGGCCATGCACCGCGAACCGAACAGGACTCAATGAGCGAAAAGGCACCTAATCGTGAGCCAAAACGGACCCGTCCCAGAATGACTCAAATGAAACAGATGGACCAAAACGGACCCGTCCCAGAATGGGTCACCTGGCCCGAAAAAGCGCCTAATCATGGAAAACGCGGGCGAGCACCTCGACCGGGGTCATCCCCTGCGCGTCGGCGACGGCCTCGATCGTGGCCCGTGCAACGGAAGCGAGGTAGGCTCGCGCCTCGGGCGAAAGCGGGCAGGGCAGCGCGCCGCGCTCCGTCGCCTCGGCGATGAAACCCAGCACTCCGCCCACCATGAACTGTATAGCAAAGGTCGCCGCCGGCTTCAGGTGCTCTCCCTCGGCGCACAGGCAGCTTTCCCAACGCCGTTGGACCTCGCTGCGGATGGTCTGGTCTACGAGCCGCCGCTCTCCGGCGCGGATGGCGACCGCCATACGCCTCAAACGGCGTCGCGGCACGCGCCGCTGGAGCGACCCCGCATCGCCCTCCACGAGCGCGCCGAAGATCGCGCGCACGAGCGCATCGTCGGAGAAGAACTCCTCGCGCACCGCGCTCGCCGCGAGCACGTCAAGGTCGGAAAAGTAATAGTAGAACGTTCCGCGGTTGCAGCCAGCCGCTTTCACAACCGCGCCGACGGTCATAGCACTCCGCGGTGTACACTCCAAGAGTTCCCAGAACGCATCGGCGATGCGTTCGCGCGCGCCGGGTTCATCGGCATCCTTACGCGGTCGTGCCATGGGGGCTGCCCTCCTCCGACGCACCTCGTGCCTGCTCAGCGGCACCCTCCCCCGGCTCGGCGTTGCCGCGCTCCTTCGCACCCATGATGAGCATCTGCAGGCGGTTCTCCACGTTGGCAAAGCTCACGTCTGGGTCGTAATCGAGCGGAAGGAACTGCGCGTCCGGGTACCGGTTCTTCAGCGCTCGCACCAAACCGCGCCCTACCACGTGGTTGGGCAGGCAGCCGAATGGCTGCAAGATCACGAACGCGCGGCAACCGTGCTTCGCCTGCTCGAGGATCTCCGCAGGAATGAGCACACCCTCGCCCGCATCGAACGTATGGTGAAGCACCTCGTCCGACTGCTTAACAAGCTCCGGCATGCGCGTTGGGGGCTCGTACAGCGGATGCGCACGGGCGATGCGGTCGCAGCGATCGTGCGCGAGCTCAAAGAAATGGTCCGCGATAGCGTACCACGAGCGCTCGCCGAACGGCAGGTCCACGTGGTACTCCCTCGATTGGGCATGCTTGTAGAAATAGCTTTTGCGAATCACGTCCGTCATGCGCGCCTCGATGATCTCGAGGCCGTTCTCCTCCAGGTAGCGCTCAATCTCGTGGTTGGCGCCCGGATGGAAGTTGAGCAGGTACTCGCCCACGATCAACACCGTCGGACGAGGGCGCGAGCGGTCGTAGCGAACCCCCTTCATGATATCGATGGCGCGGGCGAAGCCGCGTTCAAGCCCCGCGATGCCGCGTTTCTCGAGACCCGCCATGAGCTCGTCCACCGCTGCTTCGAAGGCACGGTCGGCAGAGCCCGGCTCGAGCTCGTAGGGGCGCATGCGGCGAAGCAGCGCCTCGAGCGCGTCGATCATGGGAAGCCCCCAGGCGATCTGGATGCTCGCCGCCATGCCCAAGCGGAACCCGGGGTAGGCATTATGAGCGTCCATGTCGTCGTTCGTGAGCACGGGAACGTTCTTATAGCCCGCATCGTCGAGCGCTTTACGCAAAAGCGGCATGTAGTGCGTGAGACGGCAGTCGCCGATGTACTTGCCCGTAATCATGGCAACGTCTTTATCGTCGTACTTGCCGCTCTTGAGTGCATAGAGCGCCTCGCCGATGGTGATCTGCGCCGGGAAGCAGATGTCGTTGTGCACGTAGCGCTTGCCGAGCTCGATCGCCTCCTCTCGACCAACCTCGAGCGCCTCGGCACGCACGCCCTGTCGCGAGATCGCTGCCGCCATGAGGCGAGCGAACGCGTGCGAGGTGTTGGGCACAAGCAGCACCTTTTCACGGGCGTCCCGCTTGGTGAACTTCACCTCGTATGGATCTTTGAGCAGGTTCTCCCCCGTCTCGGCCGCATGCTCGGCAGCAGGAGACGGAGCAGCAAGCCCGCCTTTCGGGGCCCGCTCCGCACGATCTTGCGATGCTCCTCTCGCTTCGCCGGCGCGCCGTCGGTCCGTCGTCTCGATGAACGAGCGCACGCGTATGCGGAGGGGGCCGGTGGCATCGCTCTCGTCGATCTTGAGGATGAGCGGGGCCTTATCGCCCACCTCGCGCATGATGCGCACGATCTCGTCCGAGAGATAGGCGTCGTGCCCGCAACCAAAGCTCACGAGCTGGACATATTCGAGCTCCGGCGCGGAGGCGGCAATCACCGCACAGCTGAGCATGCGCGCGTGGAAGTTGTTCACGATGTCGAGCCGGCTGTTCTCGAGGTTGACCTTGCGCACGCCGGGCACCGCATCGGGCGTGAGCACGGCGATACCCTGGTCGCTGAAGAGCTTCGTGACCCCGTGGTTGACAAGTGGGTCGTTGTGGTACGGGCGCGAGGCCACGATCACGGCATAGCGGCCCGTACGCCGCACCTCCTCGATGACCTCCCGGCCGCGCCGCTCAAGCTCGTCGGCGAACCCGTGCTGAGCCACGTCGGCCATAAGGATGGCCTTGCGGGCCTGCGACGCATCGATGCCGAACGTCTCGGTGAGATAGCGCGCGAGCTGCCGGTTTCGGTCGCGCTCGCTGTACCAGTGAAAGAGCGGCGTATCGAAGGGAATGCCGAAGCGCTCCTCGGGGTTATCGGAATTGCGCATCACGTAGGGATACCCCTTCACGACCGCGCACATCCACTCGCTCGTGCTCGCCGTGTTCTCGGTGGGAACGGTGGTGATGATGGGCATGAAGATGCGATCGACGCCCGCGTCCACAAGGTCGCGCACATGCCCATGGACGAGCTTTGCCGGGAAGCAGATGGTATCCGAGGTCACATGCGGCAGGCCGCGTTCGAACATGCGCCGGTTGCTTGGGCGCGAGATGCGCACCGTGCAACCGATCGCGCGGAAGAGCGTGGTCCAAAACGGCATGGTGTCCCAGAACTCAAGAACGCGCGGCAGGCCGACGGCGATGCCGTTCTTGGGAGCAACCGGGTCGCAGGGCCACTGTTTGAATAGCAGGCGCTCGCGCTCATCGAAGAGGTTGGGGGCTCGGCGGTGGGCTGGGGGCACGGCGGCGCTCGCTGCCGTGGGCCCTCCCTGCTCGCCGGCCACAAGGGCAGCGCCGTTCCCCGTACTTGCCGGAGGCGCGGCGACAGGGCTCTCGGCGGGGGCGGCAGCCTGTGCTTCTGCCTGCGCCCCGGCGGGGGCTGCGGCATCGCCATCAGTGCGCGCGTCGGCATTCGCGGCAGCATCACCCTCGGCGCGCGCGGCAGCATCACCATCAGCGCGCTCCTCGGCATCGCCTTCGGCGCGCTCCGCAACCCGGGCCCCCTCCGGTACGAGCGTGCCCGGCACTTCGCGAATGAGCTCCGCCCAATCAATCTCCTCGCCGCGCGGGCAGCGGTTCCCCGTCACGTAGAGCGAGCCGTCGTTGAACGCGACCACCGTGCGGCTGCAATGGTTGCCGCACCGCCTGCAGGTAACGCCCGTGTACTGGTCGTGGCTAAAATCATCGAGCGCGTTGAGGCCGATGAAACTCGAGGCCGCGTTCTTGCCCCCAGTGCAGCGCTCGCCCACGTGCTCGCGCGCAAGCAGCGCCACGCCGACGGCTCCCATGAGGCCGGGATGCGGCGCGCGCGTGACCGGGCGGCCAAGGTATTGCTCGAACGCGCGGAGCACGGCATCGTTTCTGAACGTACCTCCCTGCACCACGATGCGCTCGCCGAGCGCGTCGAGGTTAGCCACGCGAATGACCTTGGTGAATACGTTCTCGATGATGGAACGGCAGAGACCCGCCATGATGTCGTTGGGGCCCTTGCCGCGGCGCTGCTCGCTCACCACGCTACTGTTCATGAACACGGTGCAGCGGCTACCAAGCGATGCCGGATCATTCGACCGAAACGCGGCGCGGGCGATACCCTCGACGGGAATGTGCAGGTTCGCCGCGAACCCCTCGAGAAACGATCCGCAGCCAGCCGAGCACGCCTCGTTGACCACGATATCGGTGAGCACGCCGCCCGAGAGCCAGATGGCCTTCATGTCTTGCCCGCCAATATCCAATACGAAGGTGGCGTCCGGCACGCACATGGCCGCGGCGCGGGCGTGCGCGACGGTCTCGACCGTATGGTAGTCGGCATGCAGGGCGCGCGCGAAGAGCACCTCTCCATACCCGGTGGTGCCCACAGCATCGATAGCAAGGTTCACGCCCGCATCCGACCAACGGCGCCGCAAGTCGATGAGCCCCTGCCGAACCACATCGAGCGGCCGTCCCTCGTTGTTGGCATAGAACGAGTCCACAAGCTCGCCGTCTTCGTCGATGAGCGCAAATTTGGTGGTCGTGGAACCAGAATCGATGCCCAGCGCCACATGCACGGTCTCGCCCGGCTGGTAGGCCGTGGGGCCCGGCGCGGGGACCTCGGCAGGATGGCGGCGCTCGAACTCCGCTCGGTCCTCCTCGCTCGTGAAGAACGGAGCCACAGGGGCAAGCTCGCCGTCGTCTATAGGATGCTCCATCAAGTGCTCGAGGGCAGGAATGCCCATGTCAAGGTCTACGTCTGCCCGGGCATCGGCGAACATATCGGGCGCGCCGAGCGCAAGCGCCGCCCCGTGTGCCACGATGACCTGCGGGTCTTGGGGAATCACGCAGTCGTTCTCACCAAGATCGAGCTGTTCGGCGAAAACGCGCACGAGCGTGGGGTTATAGGCGAGCGTGCCGCCCTCGAAGATGACCGGCGCCTCGATGTCGATGCCCTGCGCGAGGCCGCCGACCGTTTGGCGCGCAACGGCATGGAAGGCCGAGAGTGCCAGGTCCTCACGAGGTACGCCCTGATTGAGCAGCGGCTGGATATCCGTTTTGGCGTACACGCCGCAACGGCCGGAAATCTCGTACACCGTGGTGCCGCGTGCGGCAAGCTCCTCGAAACCCTCGGTGGGAACACCCAGCAGCTTGGCCATCTCGTCGATGAACGCGCCCGTGCCGCCCGCGCAGCTGCCGTTCATGCGCATGTCGGAGACGGTGAGCGCTCCGTCGGGCTCTGCCTTGTGGAAGAAGATCATCTTGGCGTCCTGGCCGCCAAGCTCGATTGCGCATCGTACCTGCGGATAGAGCTCGCGCACTGCGATGGAGTTTGCCACGACCTCCTGGATGTAAGCCGCGCCGAGCGCCCGAGCGATGTCGCGCGCGCCCGATCCCGTTACCGCCACGCGCAGGCGAGCGCCCGGGAAACGCTTGCCCACCTCGCGAAGCGCCTCGATCGCGCTCAATGTCTGGCGGGCGTTGTGACGCTGGTAGCGCCAATACCTGGTCTCGTTCGCAGTTGGGTTAAGGACGAACACCTTGGTGGTGGTCGAGCCAATGTCGAGCCCTACGTGCAGCACCTCATCCAACGGCGCGCCACCCGTGGTGCCGCTCCCGGCGCCACACGCCAGAATGTGGTCCGCCTGCGCCGCCCCCGTTGCCTGTTCCATATACCGCTCCATCTAGCACACCGCGCCCGGCACGCACGCCGTGACGCCTTCGAATTGCCGCTCGGGCGGGCGGCGACGCAGCATGCCGCCTGCCCGAGCGGTTAACGACTAGTTGAACGGTAGGTATATACCACGTTTCAAAAAATACAACACTGTGTTCAATTATTTTTCTAGAGAAGCACCATGCCGGAGCGCGTAGAGACCTATGGCATTCTGCGCGTAGAGAATTTGTGAGAAAAGCCGCGCACTGCGGCACGGCAGTCCACATTGCCGGGCGACATTCGGACGCGCAGGGTGATTTCGGGCGAGATCTGGACACATCAAGCTACGTCGGGCGACAATCGGACAGTTTGAGCGTTGCCGGGCGACATTCGGACATCTGGAGGGCCCCAAGTGTCCAGATCTCGCCCGGCAACGCCAGCCGTGTCCAGATCTCGCCCGGCAACGCCACGCAGACGGCAGCCTACCAGCTAGGCACGTCCCTTCCGGGAAAACACGAACAGCACGAGCACGCTGCACAGGGCGGCAAGGGCCACGACGGCGGCAAGCAGCACAAACGCCCAATAGCCTCCCTCCACCGTGGAGACAACGATATTCTGCGAGGCCCCTTGGAACGCTCCCACGACCGCTGTGACCGCACTCACGCCGATAGAACCACCGAGCTGCTGGAAGGTATTGAAAACCGAGTTGCCGTCGGTGCGAATCGACTCGGGCAGCGCGCCCAAGCCATTCGTCATCGTCGTGCTGAAACCCAAGCCCTGGCCAATCCCGAAAAGCACGTAGAACCCTCCGAGCATGAACGGGGTAAGCGCAGAGGAGAAGGCTACGTAAAGCACCACCGATGCAACGAGGCACGCCATGCCCGTGATGATGGGCAGACGGGCGCCCGCACGGTCGAGCAGCCGCCCTCCTAGCGGGGCGAATACCGCAACGAGCGCGCAACCCGGCAACATGAGGGTTCCCGAAAGCGACGCCGAGGCGCCGAGCGCGAGCTGCGCGTAGTTAGGAATTAGATAGGCAAAGCCCAGGATGGCAAACGAAACCGCTGCGATAACTGCGGCAGAAGCAGAAAAAGCCGGGAACGCAAAGAGGTGCATATCGATAAGCGGATGGTCGCATGCCCGCGCATGGGCAACGAAGACACCGAGCGCGACGACGAATGCGGCGAACACCGCCAGCACCATGGGGCTTGCACCCTCATATGAAGCAGCATTGATTCCGTAGATGAGAGCAAAGAAGCTTGCGCCCAGCAGCACAAAGCCGACAAGGTCAAAGCGGGCGCCCGCATCGACGCGCGTGGCCTGACGCACGCACGCGCTCCCGATACCCAGCGAAAGCACGGTCATGGGCACAAGGCATAGAAACACCATGCGCCATCCAGCAAGCTCCATAACCGCGCCGCCATACGAGGGCCCCACCGCCGGCGCGACGGCCGTAATGAGCGACGCCACACCCATCATGAGCCCCATTTTCTCGTGCGGAACCTGATCGACCACGATACTGAACATGAGCGGGATGGCGATGCCCGTACTTACCCCCTGCACGACGCGCCCCATGAGCAGCACCGGAAACGCTGGCGCTGCGGCACACAGCAACGTGCCGGCAAGAAAGAGCAGTACCGCGCAAACGAAAAGGCGACGCAGCGCGAAGCGCGCTTTCAGGAATGGGAAGGTGGGGATCATGACCGCGAGCATAAGTAGGTAACCCGAAGTAATCCATTGAATGGTCGCCGTGTCAACTGCAAACTCCTCCATAAGCGCGGGCAAAGCGACGTTCATGGCGGTCTCGAAAACCACCGCGCAAAACGAAAGGCTTCCTGCCGCCACGATAGAGGCAACAAGCCGCGCATCCAGCCTGCGCTCGAATGATTCAACCATGCATTCTCCCTTCTCCTGGGCCCGTCGCGCACGCCTAGTTGCAAGCGCGCGCCTCCGCCGCCTGGGCATGCAAACAGACGAAGGTCGTATGCGCCACCCTCACCCCATAAGGAAAAAGGGTGCCCGCCCAAAGGGGCAGGCACCCTCGACCTTCACCGCTCGCAGGGGTGCGCCCACGCGAGCGGAAAGCACGACAAGCCCGCTACGCCGTCTCGGCAGAGGTCTCGTCGGCCTCTTCCTGAGCCACGAGCTGCTTCTCGTAAGCCTTGTAGAAGGGGTAGTACAGCAGGGCATCGATGGCAATCAGCGCCACGACGAGCACCACGGCCTTCCAGTCGAAGGTCGAAAGGTACGCGCCGAAGATGCACGGCATGTTCCACGAGAGGAGCGCGAACGTCTTGGCAACAAGGCCCGTCATCATGCAGACATAGGCAATGATGGCGTTCACCGTAGAGGTGAGCAGGAAGGGAATGAAGAACATGGGGTTCATCATGAGAGGCACGCCAAAGATGATCGGCTCAGAGATGTTGAAGAACGCCGGCACGATGCCCACACGGCCGATGGTACGCAGCTGCTTGGACTTGGAGCGGATGAGCAGGATGGCAAGAGCCAGCACCGAGCCGCAGCCGCCGATCACGACAAAGTAGACCCAGAACGGCGTGGTGAAGATGTTCGGGAGCGCCTCACCAGCCGCCTGGGCGGCGGCGTTCACCGAGAGGCCGCCATCGCGGATGGGACCGAGCACGCCGGAGAGCGCAGCGTCATGCACGCCGAAGAACCAGAAGAACTGCACCAGGAGCGTAGCGATCGCAGCGAATCCAAGCGAATCGGTCGCGTTGAAGACAGGAGCGAGATTGGTGTAGATAAACGCGGGGAGCGTGGTGCCCATCGAGTTGAAAATCGCGAAGATCGCGGTGTCGACGGCAAGGATGATGATGCCGGGGATAAGCGAAGCGAAGGCCTCGGAGAGCGACGCCGGGACCGAGGGCGGGAGCGCTATGCGGCCCACATTGTGCTCGCGCATGGCGCGATATCCCTCAACGGTGAGAATCGACAGGAAAATCGCCACGAGCAGGCCCTTGCCGTCAAGATAGAGGATATCCGCCGTCTTGGCATCCCAGCCAAGCTCCACCGGCCCGAAGCAGATGAGCAGGAAACCTCCCATCGTGAGCACCAACGGGATAAAGGCATCGATCTTGTAATGCTTGCACAGGAAGTACGTGACACCGAGCGCGATGTACACCGAAAGCGCGCCCATGGTCATGGTATTCGCCCAGGTGAGCAACGTCGAATTGGCTGCAGCGAAGTTGGCCCAGGCCTCAAGCAGGAAGTTGCTACCCGGCTCGACCGCCGGCGCGGACGAGAGGATGGTGCAGATGCCGCCGAAAAGCGTGACCGGCACCAGCGAGATAAACGCATCGCGGATGGCATGCAGATGGCGCTGCGTGCTCAGCTTGTTTGCTATCGGTAGAACGTGCTTTTCCAAGTACGTTGTCAGAGAGTCCATAACGTTGCTCATATTAGGCTCCGATACAATCGATGATCTGCTGATAGACAGCCTTGCCGTTCATAACGCCGTAGTGCTGCGGAGCGATGGAATCCACCGGACACGACACCTTGGCCTGAATGTTGGGAACGAGGTAGCGAATTTGCGGCCCCACGAGAATCATCTCGACGCCCTCGAGATGGTCTTCGAACTCAGCCTCGCCGTAGGCAGCGACCTCCAGGGTGCCCTCGCTCGCCTCCTCGATCTTCTTTGCCATGATGCCGGTGGACATTCCAGCGTTGCACACCAACATGACTTTTCTCATCGTTGCCCCTCCTCCTGATAGGGTTTTCCAGTCTGCTCGCCCGCGATGAAATCGCGATACCAGCGGTAGCTCTTCTTGGGGGTACGGGTGTACCCGTTCTCGAAGTCAACCGCGACAAGCCCATAGCGCTTGCGGCACCCGTTCTTCCATGAATACAGGTCGAAGGTGCTCCATACGAAATAACCGCGTACGTCGGCCCCAGCCTCCTGGGCGGCCTTGATGGCGGCGATATGATCCTTCATAAAGGCGATGCGATAATCGTCCTGGACCTCGCCCTGGCTCACGTCCTCGGCCACGCCGATGCCGTTCTCCGTGATGTAGATGGGCAGATGGTAGCGACGCGTCACTTCAATGAGGCCACGACGCAGGCCGTCGGGATAAATCTCGGTGCCCCACTCAGTCGTCTGCATGTTGGGATCGTCGAGCACCTGCTCGAACCAGCCCTTGATCACCACGCGCTGGGACCCCTTGAAGGCCGAGCCGGAATTGTTCACCACGAGCTGGGTCTCGCCATCGGTATAGGGCCGCACGAGCACGCGCGAGTAGTAGTTGAGACCCAGGAAGTCGACGGTACCCTCGCGAAGCGCCTGAAGCTTGTCGGGCGTAATGTACGACAGGTCAAAGCGACGGTTGAGGTCGGTGAGCAAATCGATGGGAAGCTCGCCTGTAGCGGCGGTATCGAGAATCCAGTTATTTGCGTAGTTGTCGGCGAATCGCATGGCAATCTTGGTCTCGAGGGTGTCATCCACGCCGTCGACGGGTCCAAAGCTGTGCACGATGCCGATAGAACCCTCATAGCCGCCCGCGCGGAACGCCTTCACGCCGAGCGCCGACGCATACATGACGTTGAACGCTGCGTGCGCGCACTTCTCGGGATCCTGCAGGGCGGGCGGATAGTTACCGATGAGGTACCCGCTCATGACGAACCACTTGGGCTCGTTGAAGGTCGCCCAATAGCGCACGCGGTCGCCGAAGCGGTCGAAGCAGACGCGTGCATAGTGCTCGAAGGCGTGCGCCGTCTCCTCGTTCAGCCAGCCGCCCTCATCCTCCCAGTACTGCGGAAGGTCCCAATGGTAGATGGTTACGAAGGGCTCGACACCGAACTCATGGCAGGTATCGATCAGGCTGTTGTAGAAGGCAATGCCTTCCTCGTTGACCTCACCCTCGCGATTCTTGATGATGCGGGGCCACGAGAGCGAGAAACGATAGGCGTTCTGGCCACCTTTCGCCATGGTCTCGATGTCCTCACGGTAGCGGTGGTAGTGGTCGCTCGCCACATCGCCATTCTCCAAATCGTTTTCATGCAGGTAGCGATCCCACATCGATTCGGCCTTCCCGCCCTCCTGCCAGGCTCCTTCACACTGGTAGGAAGCGGTCGCGCTCCCCCAGAAAAACGGTGCGGTAGTGTCCATGTTCCCTCCCTGAGTCCCCTGCCGGCATGCCGCCAGCATTACGACAAGTGGCTACGCGTTGCGGACGCGATACAGCTCGATAAGCTCGCGAATGAGCTCGCGCGCGAGATTCGAGGTCATGAGATGGTCCTGGGCATGAACGAGCATGACGTTTACAGGCATGTGCTCGCCGTTTGCCTCCTTGACCAGAATCTCGGTCTGCGTATTGTGCGCACGCAGATAGGCCTCATCCGACTGCTTCATATAGTCATCGCACGCTTCGAAGTTGCCCTGTTTGGCCTCGTTCAGTGCCATGAACGCAAGGCTCTTGGCCTCGCCGGCATCGGCGATGAGCGCAAACGGGATGAGCTCAACATCCTGCCCCCCGACCTGCTGCGCCTCCATGCTCCGCTTTTCTTCAGACATGCTCAGCTCCTTTCATCGCCATGGGCGATTTCCTGCATCATCACTTCAAAACTTCGATCGTCCACAATGCGCTTCACGCGCTCTTCGTGAGATAGCAACTCGGCCATACGCGAGAAGAACCAATCCAGCGCGTTGCGGCCGTCGTCGCCGATCGCTACAAGCAGCACCAGCTCAACATCCTTGTCACCCCAACGGATGGGGCGGTTGGGAATGCCTGCGCACACCTTCGTGGGTCCGGGCAGAGAGCGAATGGGATGAGGGAGCGCTAGACCGCTACCGAAAGCGGTTGATGCGGCGCTCTCGCGCTCCAATGCGAGCTCCACGAGCTCGGCGGGTGCCCCCGCGCGCTCGACCATGAGCTCGGCGAGGCCGCAGATAGCCTCATGGGGCGTCTCCGCATCGAGATGGGGGTCGAACCAGGCCGGGTCGAAGAGCCCCGCACCCATATCTGCCGAAGCACGAAGCAGCTCGTTAATCTGCCGCACGTCAACCTCGTTCAAGAATGAGTGGATCTCCTGCACGGGAATCGGGAACTCGCCCTCGAGGGGGACCGTCGTGAAGATGTAGTCGAAGCCGGTGAAGTCCATCGCCTCGACATGCAGGGCGTCGCAGGGTACCACCTTATCGATGCGATCGCCGAACTGTCTCCTGATCGCATGTTCGAGCAACCGTGAGGTCCCGAGCCCCGAGGCGCACACCACCACAACGTTGCGGCGCGGCCCCTCCTCGCGCAAGCGGTCAAGAGCAAGCGCGAACGCAAGGGCGATATAGCCCGTCTCCGCGTGAGAGAGTGTGGTGCCGTAATGCCTACCAAGCACGTCGGCAGCATCGAGCGCCATCGCGAAGGCGAGCGGGAACCTCGTCTTGATATCCGAAAGCAGCGGGTTATCGATGCTCATATTGAAGCGCAGGCGCGTAACCAAGGGAACGATGTGCCGAGCAAGGTTCATGCGCAGCTCAAGATCGTCGCGAAAATCGAAATGGAAGAGCTCCCACACGCGGTCGAGCATCTCGGTGACCACGTTCCACACCTCATCGGGAATGATGACCCCGCGAGTGTCGTGGGGTGCAGCACCCCTCGCGCCATCATGGGAGCCCTCGGCGCCCGCATGGCCTCCCCCGGCAGAAGAAGCACCGGCAGCGGCGCTCTCCTCGGGAATGATGCTCTTCTTTCCCGCGAGGTGAATGGCGATGTAGGCGACCTCCGATTCGGGCAGGGTGATGCCAAAGGCCCCATCGAGCTGTTTGGCAACGCTTCTGGCTGCGGCAAACTCGGGCGTGAGGCGAATGCGATCAAGCGTCTCGTCGTCGAGAAGGATCAGGCAATCCTCTTTGATGCGATAGAACGCGACCATAAGATGCACTACGAGATTCTGGAAAGCGAGCATGCTCATGTAGACCGGATGCTCCTCGAGCGCCCGTTCGATGCAACCGGCGATGGTCTTCACCACCTGGGGAACCGTTTCATCGCCGAACGGATTCGAGCCAATCACGCCTTCCGTTGCGATACTTGCAAGGCAGAGGCGGCGGTTGAGCTCGGAGCCTCGAACGCGCACGCCGTAGCGCGGACGCTTCTCAAGTGCCAGGTCGTACTCGTCGAGCTTTGCCTCCACAGCTTTCAGGTCCTTCGAAATGCTCTGAGGCGACACGTAGAGAACCTGGGCCATGCTCGCAACGGTCACCCAATCGTCGCGCATGAGCAAATCATTGATGAGATAGGTGATGCGCTTCTCTGAGGCGCTGCCGTCGAGGTCGCCGAAGCGGTGCATGCGGTCCAACCATTCGCTGAAGCCCTCTTCGTTGATTACAGAGAGCACATAGCCACCCTGCTTGCGCGCGTAGGAGATGTGGGCAAGGCCTTCGAGCATCTCGTTGGTGCGTTGAATGTGCAGGCGCACCGTGCGAGCGCTCACCTCGAACTCGGACGTCAGCTCATCAATCGATGCAGCCTCGCGCTCATTCAGATATGTTACGAGTTCGATCGCCTTCACTAGCCCCCCTTCGACAGCTTCATCCTACGGGGCGCACGTCCCCGACTCCATCACAGGCAATGCCGCGTTCGTGGCAATGTGTATATAAGAATGGCCTTTACCTGCATTTTTATTTGGCACACCTGCTCGGCGGGAAGTACGGGCGCCCTTGTGGCGAGCCGGCGGTAACGTTAGAGTATCACACTGGCAAAACGAAACGCATAGGAAGGATTGCCATGCAAGCAGATGTAGCCATCGTTGGAGCTGGGCCTTCGGGCATCTTCACGGCGCTCAGGCTCATACGCGAGCGTCCGCAGCTTCACATCGTCATGGTTGAGAAGGGCCTGCCCATCGAAAAGCGCTCATGCCCCAAAGCGCGTGCAGGCCGCTGCGTTCAGTGCAGCCCGTGCCGCATAACCACGGGGTTTTCTGGGGCCGGCGCATTCTCGGATGGCAAGCTGTCTCTCTCGCACGAGGTGGGCGGCGATCTTCCTGAGCTCATTGGGTGCGACCTTGCCCAAAAGACCATCAACGAAGTCGATGGCATCTATCTTGCGTTTGGTGCCGATGAGCACGTCGAGGGGGTCGATGCGCCGGAATCTGTACGTAAGATTCGCCTGCGAGCGATCCAAGCCGGACTTAAACTCGTCGACTGCCCCATCCGTCACCTCGGAACCGAGAAAGCCCAGGAAATCTATGGACGAATCGAGCGGGACCTCATTGACCGAGGCGTAGAGATCGTGTTCAACACCGACTGCCGCGATCTCATCATTGAGGATGGCGCGTGCCGAGGCGTCGTCGCCGAAGGACCCGAGGGGGCGCTGAGCATTGACGCCGAGCGCGTTATCGTGGCAACGGGCCGCCGCGGAGCGGATTGGCTCGAGCACCTTTGCTCCGAGCACGGCATCGACCATGTTCCGGGCGCCGTTGATATGGGCGTGCGCGTCGAGGTGCGCAACGAGGTGATGGAGCGCGTGAACGACGTGCTCTACGAGAGCAAGCTTATCGGCTATCCCAACCCCTTCCGCAACAAGGTGCGCACGTTCTGCCAAAACCCCGGCGGCTTTGTAAGCCAGGAGAACTATGACGGCGGCCTGGCGGTGGTGAACGGCCATTCGTACAAAGAGCGCAAAAGCGAGAACACCAACCTAGCCGTGCTCGTGACGCACAATTTCCGTGAGCCTTTCAACCAACCCATCGCATACGCCCAAAATGTTGGGCGCCTCTGCAACATGCTCGGAGACGGACACATCCTCGTCCAACGCTTTGGCGACATCATAGACGGCAAGCGCACCTGGCAAAAGGAGCTCTCGCGCTCGAACATCAAGCCCACCCTCGTGGACGCCGTGGCGGGCGATATCACAAGCGCGCTGCCCTACCGCACCATGACCTCAATCGTGAACTTCATGCTCGCCGTCGACCAGGCCATCCCCGGCTTCGCCTCGGCCGAGACGCTGCTCTACGCTCCAGAGCTCAAGTTCTACAGCAACCGTGTTCGCATGGACGAGCGCTTCGCCACCAACGTGCGCGGCCTGCACTGTCTGGGCGACTCAAGCGGGTGGACGCGCGGACTCATGATGGCAAGCGTCATGGGCTACCTCATGGGTGGCTACCTAGCAGAGGAGCTGTAGGAAGAGCGCCCGCCACGGCGTCCAC